>CAJONM010000130.1 GCA_905235885.1 uncultured Clostridia bacterium | reverse complement strand
GCGGCAGACTGTTTTTTCTGTTACAATAATATTACATTTTACATACATATCGAAAAAATCTTGCTTTTTTCGTTGTTTTATGTTATACTTATAGTCGGTTTATTGCAATCGATAAGTTTGGACTTTGCACACAAGGAGGTGTTACGGTGGAAAAGCTGCTTATAAAGGGCGGAAATAAGCTTTGTGGAGATGTCACGATAAGCGGCGCAAAAAATGCCGCCGTTGCAATACTTCCGGCGTGTCTTCTGATCAACGGCTTATGCCGCATCGAAAATCTGCCGGACATAAATGATGTAAAGCTGTACCTTAAAATATTGCGCGAGCTGGGCGCGGAGGTCAGATATATAGATAAAAATACGGTTGAGATAGACTGCACAAATGTTAATTCATACCGGCCGCAGAGTCAGCTTACGCGCCGTATGCGCGGCTCAAGCTACCTTATGGGCGCGCTTCTTGGCAGATTCGGCAAATTTGTCGTTGACACGCCCGGCGGATGCGATTTCGGCACGCGGCCTATAGATATGCACATAAAAAGCTTCGGGCTTCTGGGTGCAGAGGTGGATACATCGCACGGAATGGTCACCGCCGAGGCGGAAAATCTTGTCGGTACTCGGATATTTTTTGACATTGTCTCCGTCGGAGCGACAGTAAACGCCATTCTTGCGGCGACGCTGGCGGAGGGTACGACAGTTATAGAAAGCGCGGCAAAGGAGCCTCATGTAGTCGATCTTGCCAATTTCCTAAACGCCTGCGGCGCAAAGATACGCGGCGCCGGTACGGATACGATACGCATACACGGAGTTCCTCAGCTTCGCGGCGGAACATATGCCATTATCCCCGATCAGATAGAGGCAGGGACATTTATGATAGCCGCTGCCGCCACGCGCGGAGATGTTACGCTGCATAATGTTATCCCCCGTCACCTTGAAATAATAGGCTCAAAGCTTATCGAGGCAGGCGTAAGCGTAGAATACGGCATAGATTCGGTCAGAGTATATGTCCGTGAGAACGCGGTACTTAGAAGGATTAATTTTATCGCGCTCCCGTATCCCGGATACCCGACCGATATGCAGCCGCAGCTCGTAACATTCCTCACGACTATCGCCGGCACAAGCACAGCGCGCGAGGGCGTATGGGACGACAGGTTCAGATATACCGGTCAGCTCAAGCGCATGGGCGCAAATATTCGCGTTGAGGGCAAGCTTGCGATCATTGACGGTGTTCCGAAGCTCACAGGCGCAAGAGTAAATGCAACCGACCTCAGAGCCGGAGCGGCAATGATAATCGCAGGTCTTATGGCGGACGGCGTTACGGAAATATACGATATATACCATATAGACCGCGGCTATGAGACATTTGAAACGAAATTTGTAGCGCTCGGCGGCGATATAGAGCGTATATCGGTTATAGAAGATGATTATATTTAAGCCTTTGAGGGGGATGGCTATCCCCCTTTTAGGTGTTTTTTTAAGGAGAGTGTATTATGAAAAAGCTGATGCTTGGAAACGACGCGATAGCGCGCGGCGCATATGAAGCCGGCGTTAAGGTCGTTTCGTCATATCCCGGTACGCCGAGTACCGAGATAACGGAATCGATCGTAAAATACGATGATATTTATGTTGAGTGGGCGCCTAACGAAAAGGTGGCGTGCGAGGTGGCTATAGGCGCTTCCATCGCCGGCGCGAGGGCAATGTCATGTATGAAGCATGTCGGGCTCAATGTTATGGCTGACCCTGTATTTACGGTAAGCTATACGGGCGTAAACGCCGGTCTGGTACTGTGCGTCGCCGACGATCCGGGAATGCATTCGTCACAGAACGAACAGGATTCGCGCCATTACGCAAAGGCGGCAAAGATACTTATGCTTGAACCGTCCGACAGCGGCGAATGCAGAGATTATACAAAAAAAGCTTACGAGCTGTCGGAGCAGTTCGACACGCCCGTATTTATCAGGCTTTCAACAAGAGTTTCGCACTCACAAAGCCTTGTAGAGGAAAACGAGCGGCAGGATGTACCGCTCAAGGACTATGAAAGAGCGCCTCAAAAATATGTTATGATGCCCGGCAACGCAATAAAACGCCATGTTGTCGTAGAGGAGCGCATTGCCGCGCTAAAGGAAATGGTCGAGACGACCGATCTCAACTCCATTGAGGAAAACGGCTCAAAAATAGGCGTTATCGCCGCGGGTATCTCATACATATACGCAAAGGAAGCTCTCGGCAGCAAGGTCGATTATCTGAAATTGGGCGTGGTTTATCCGCTGCCGGAGAAGAAGATAAAAGAATTTGCGGCAAAGTATGATAAAGTATATGTAATAGAAGAGCTTGATCCGATAATTGAAGAATTTGCAAAGAGCGTCGGAGCAACGGTCATCGGCAAGGATGTATTTACGCTTTTGGGCGAATATACTCCGTCAATGATAAAGAAAGCGGTTTTAGGCACAGATATGCCCGAATTTGACACAATGGACGAGCCTGCGCCCGTCCGTCCGCCGGTAATGTGCGCCGGCTGTCCGCACAGAGGCACATTCTATGTTCTCAAAAAGCTCGGACTTATCGTGTCCGGCGACATCGGCTGCTACACGCTCGGCGCAACGCCGCCGCTGCAAAGTGTTGACACAACCATATGTATGGGCGCATCCGTATCGGCGGCGCACGGTATGGCAAAGGCAAGAGGCGCGGAGTTTAATAAAAAGCTCGTATCCGTCATCGGTGACTCGACATTTATGCATTCAGGCATTACCGGACTTGTCGATATAGTATATAACAAGGGCAACAATACCGTCATAATCCTTGATAACTCAATAACGGGTATGACGGGGCATCAGGACAACCCCACCACCGGCTATACGATCCGCAAGGAGCCGACAAAGCAGGTCAATCTCATAACCCTTTGCAAATCAATAGGCATTGAGAATGTTGTAGTGGCGGATCCGTTCGATGTAAAGAACTTTGAAAAGGTCGTAAAGGAAGAGGTCGAAAGAGAGGCACCGTCGGTAATAATCGCGCAAAGACCTTGTGCGCTCCTGCCGAATATGCGTAAAAAATATTCCGGAAGCTGCAAGATAACCGACAAATGCAAAAAATGCAAGGTTTGTATGAAGCTGGGCTGTCCGGCGATCTCGGTCGAGGGCGACACCGTAAAAATAGACACAACGCAATGCAACGGCTGCGGACTTTGCACAAATGTCTGTCCGTTCCATGCGATAGAGAGGGAGGACTGATACTATGAATATTATGATCGTAGGCGTAGGCGGTCAGGGAACTCTCCTTGCAAGCCGTATAATCGGCAAGGTCGCCATAAAAGAGGGATATGATGTTAAGGTCAGCGAGGTGCATGGCATGAGCCAACGCGGCGGAAGCGTCGTAACATATGTCAAGTATGCCGATAAGGTATATTCGCCCATCATAGACAAGGGTGAAGCGGATATAATCCTCGCGTTCGAGATGCTTGAGGCGATGCGCGCGCTGCCGTTCCTTAAAAAAGGCGGCAGAATGATCGCAAATACTCAAAAAATAAATCCTATGCCCGTCATAACAGGCGCGGCAAAATATCCTGAGGATATTGAGGAAAAGCTTGCGGCGAAGATCGACCTTTTGGCGGTGGATGCGCTGTCGGCAGCGATTGAAGCGGGGAATGTAAAATCGGTAAATGTCGTTCTTATAGGCATCCTCGCAAAAAGCACAAATATAACCAAACAAAGCTGGATAGATACGATCAAAGAAACCGTACCCGAACGGTTCTTAGACATAAACCTGAAGGCGTTTGAGCTTGGATATAATATGTAAATAATATAAAAGGAGATGTTTTAAATGGAAAGATATTTTCAGCAAGAGATCGAGACCATGTCACGCGACGAGATCCGCGCCAATCAGCTTGAAAAGCTGAAATGGCAGGTCGAAAGAGTCTATGAAAATGTTCCAATGTACCGCGAGCGTATGCAGGATATGGGGGTCCATCCCGATGACATCAAGGAGCTTTCGGATATATCCAAGCTGCCGTTCACAACAAAGCAGGATCTGAGAGATTACTATCCGTTCCAGCTGTTGGCGGTACATAAAAAAGACATCGTAAGAATACAGGCATCATCCGGAACGACCGGAAAGCAAATTGTCGCCGGCTACACCAGAAACGATCTTGACCAGTGGAGCAACGGCTTCGCGCGTCAGCTTATCGCCGCCGGTGCAAGCAATAAATCCATTGTTCAGGTATCATACGGCTACGGCTTGTTTACAGGCGGTCTTGGCGCACATCAGGGTGCGGAGAAAATAGGCGCTATGGTGATCCCGACATCATCCGGCAATACGGAGCGTCAGATAAGGTTTATGTGCGATCTGGGCACAACGCATCTTTGCTGCACGCCTTCATACGCTATGTATCTGGGCGAGACAGTCAAGGAAATGGGCGTTAAAAACCAGCTCAAGCTTCAGGCAGGCATATTCGGCGCGGAGCCGTGGACAGAGGAGATGCGCCGGCAGATACAGGACGCTTTGGGTCTAAAGGCTTATGATGTTTACGGTCTGACCGAGATCATGGGTCCGGGCGTATCGTACGAATGCGCGGCTCAGAGCGGTATGCACATATGCGAGGATATGTTCATAGCAGAGATAATAGACCCCGAAACGGGCGAAGTGCTGCCGGAAGGCTCGTTTGGCGAGCTTGTGTTCAGCACGATCACAAAAGAGGGACAGCCGCTTCTCCGCTACAGAACGCGCGATCTGTGCCGTCTTGATTATGAGACCTGCTCTTGCGGCAGAACTCATGTGAGAATGAGAAAGCCGGCAGGAAGAACAGACGATATGCTCATCATCCGCGGCGTGAATGTATTCCCGTCACAGATCGAGGAGGTACTGCTCAGAAACAGTATAGAAGTATCGCCTAACTATCAGATAGTTGTTGACAGAGTGAACAACACAGACACCTTTGATATAAATGTAGAGCTTAGTCCGCGCTTCCGCGGTGATGTCGACTCTGAAAAGAGAAAACTTGAAACGCAGCTCCGCGCTCAGCTGGGCATAGGCGCAAAGGTGCATCTGCTTCGCCCGAAATCAATAGAGCGCAGCGAGGGCAAGGCAAAGAGAGTTATAGACAACCGTCGTCTGCACGACTAAAAGGGGATAATTTACGATGTTACGGTTATTTTCGCTGATAAGCGGCTCATCGGGCAATTGCTCGGTTGTAACAGACGGAAAAACGAATATTCTGATCGACTGCGGCACATCCGGCAAACGCGCCTTGGCGGCTTTGGACAAGATCGGCATAGCGCCGGAGGATGTGTCGGCAATGCTCGTAACCCATGAGCATTCCGATCATATACAGGGCGTCGGCGTGCTTGCGCGTCGACTCAAAATACCTGTATATGCCACCGCAGGCACGCACTCAGCAATGTTGGTCGGCAGCATTGCCGATGAACTGATACATACAGTATCGCCCGATGTAAGCTTTGATATCGGTGATATATCCGTAACACCCTTTTCCATTCCGCACGATGCGGCGGAGCCTTGCTGCTACACGCTCTCAGACGGCGATGACATGGTCTCTGTCGCGACCGATATAGGATATATGTCCGACGCGCTTATATCGCGCATTATCGGGAGCAAGAGCATAATACTCGAATCAAACCACGATGTTGATATGCTGCGTTTCGGTGATTACGACTACTTCCTCAAGCAGCGCATACTCAGTGATCGCGGTCATCTTTCAAACAAGGACGCGGCAAACGCGGCGCTTGAGCTTGTGAAAACAGGCACGGAGCATATCATGCTCGGTCACCTGAGTGAAAAGAACAATATGCCGCATATCGCGCAAATGGAAACATACAACTATCTCACCGATAACGGCGTAAGGGTCGGAAAGGATGTTACGCTCCAGATCGCGGCGAGATATGATATAACATCGTTTGATATATGAAAGTTTCGATAATTGCCGTAGGCAAAATCAAGGAAAAATTTTTTTCCGACGCAATAGACGAATATAAAAAGCGTATCAGCCGTTTCGCTGAGCTTGAGATCATCGAGCTTGCGGATGAGCGGATACCCGATAACGCGTCGGATAAGGATATTGAGCGTATAAAATCGCGCGAGGGCGAGAAAATACTTGCAAAAATAAAGCCCCAAAGCTATGTTGCGGCACTTTGTATCGAGGGCAGGCTTTTAGACAGCGTCGAGCTTGCCGAAACGATGCGCGAGGCGTATATGAGATCGGGCTGCGTCACCTTTATTATAGGCGGATCGCTCGGTCTTTCGGACGCTGTCAAGCGCCGCGCGGATCTTATGCTGTCATTCGGGCGTATGACGCTGCCGCATATGCTTATGCGCGTTGTCTTGTCCGAACAAATATACCGCGCCTTCATGATCAATTCCGGCGCGGCATATCATAAATAATCACTGATCCTGACGGAAACTCCTTCCTTTGAGCATCACCGTCATCGCGAATTTTGGCAGAGCCGCCATGCGTTTTGCACGCCACGGCTCTTTTTTTAGTCTGTAAAACCATTCAAGCCCGTGCTTACAGTAAAATTCAGGCGCACGCTCCGCCGTACCGGCAAACACATCAAGGCTTCCGCCTATGCCCATGGCAACGCGCACATGGCGGAGCTTGTCGGCATTTCTCGCTATCCACTCCTCCTGCTTCGGCGCACCCAGACACACAAACAGCAGATCCGCTCCCGACCGGTTTATTTCATCCGCTATCCCCTGCTCGTCCTCCGGCTTGAAGTAGCCGTTATGCGTTCCGACGATATGGATACCGATATATTTCTCCTCAAGCTTTTTCTTCGCCGTTTCCGCTACGCCCGGCTTGCCGCCGAACAGAAACAGGCTGTGCGGCGTCCTCGTTATCCTGCCCAGTACATCACAGGCAATATCAAAGCCTGCGGCACGCTCCGATATGGGCTTGCCGAGAATTTTTGATGCGTATACAACGCCTATCCCGTCAGCGGTAAGCAGATCGGCATCATTTAGAAGATTTCTGAACTCCTCATTCTTGTATGCAGACATAATGATCTCAGAATTGGGCGTATATACCTTATGCAGTCTGTCCTCGTCAAAGAACTCCATGATCCTGTCGGCTGCTTCTTCTATACCTGCCATATCAACATTAATGCCGAGAATATTGACTTTATCGCTCATTATCCGTTTCTCCCCTGTCACCGCTCACTTAACGGCGTGTATTCCTTTTCCGTTACTATAGACTGATATGCCGGACGGATTATCCGCGAGCATCCAATCGTTTCCTCAAGCCTGTGCGCGCACCAGCCCGGTATACGCGCTATGGCAAACAGCGGCGTATACATCTCCGGCGCGATGCCGAGCATTTTATATACGAACCCCGAATACATATCCACATTGGCGCACATGATCTTTTTACTTTGCTTTACCTTGTAGAAGCAATCGGGCGTGAGCCGCTCCACGAGATCATAAAGCTTAAATTCCTTCCCCCATTCCAGACGCTTTGATGCAAGCTTTGACGCGTGCTTTTTGAGCAGAACGCATCGCGGATCGGAATATGTGTATATGGCGTGTCCCATGCCGTATATAAGTCCTGCCCCGTCAAACGCTTCTTTTCTCAGTATCTTTTCCAGATATGCCGCGACCTCAGCCTCGTCTGTCCAATCGCTGACATTATTTTTAATATCTTCCATCATCGCCATGACCTTTGCGTTCGCGCCGCCGTGCTTGGGGCCTTTGAGCGAACCTATCGCCGCGGCGATAGCGCTGTAGGTATCGGTTCCCGATGATGAAACGACTCTTGTAGCGAATGCGGAGTTATTGCCGCCGCCATGCTCGGCATGTACCATGAGCATTACATCAAGAAGCCTTGCCTCGTCCTTGGAGAATTTATGGTCGGAGCGAAGCATATACAGCAGATTTTCCGCCGTTGACAAGTTCTTTTGCGGTACATGAAGATACAGACTCTTTCCGTCATGATAATGCCGCTTAGCCTGATACCCGGCAGCCGCCATAACAGGCAGACATGCTATAAGCTGTATCGACTGCCTTAAAATATTCATAACGGTGATCTCGTCTGGATTATCGTCATACGAGTACATCGCAAGAACGCTTCTTGCCATTTTATTCATTATGTCCGCAGACGGCGCTTTAAGGATCATATCCTCTGTAAATCCGTCGGGCAAAAAGCGGCAGTCACCAATGAGGTCTCGAAACCGCTCCAGCATCTCCGCGTTCGGGAGCGTGCCGAAAAGCAGCAGATACACTACCTCCTCAAAACCGTATCGCCGTTCCTTTTCGCAGTTTTCCACAATATCATTCAGGTCATAGCCGCGATATTTCAAATGCCCTTCCATTGGCATCTTTTTGCCGTTTTCCATATGATAGCCCAAGACCTGACCGACAGCCGTAAGTCCTGCCATAACGCCCGTATCATCTTCGTTTCGCAATCCGCGCTTTACGCCGTATTCAGTAAACAGCTCCTGTGGGAACGGCTGATACAGATCGTTTGCCCTCTGATAAAAGCGCTCCCTTTTTTTAGCTATTACTTTGTCCATGATATTCATATATTGCACCCCTTCTATATCAGGCTTATTTGCAGATCTTCCGATCTCATTGTTTTTGCCGATGCCGGTATTTTTCTGGCAATGTAATTGTTTACATCGTTTTCCTGAGCCATTTTTACCGCAACGAGCTTGGTGGGATTCTTGGGCTGCTTTATCACCTGCACGCCCTGAGTATTTTTCGTTGATTTGAGCGGAACGAGCTTTGTGTTTATGCAAACGCCCTTGCCGTTTTCGGTATACAGCATCACATCCGCGTCCGACTCCAATAATTTTATATCGCATATCGGAGACTTATCCGAATATGCGTTTATGAGCTTTTTCCTGTTCGTCTTTGTTTGATAATTTATAAGCTCCACCTTTGCCATTTTCCCGTTTTCAAAGGCATAGAGCATCCTGCCGCTGTAATCGGATGTCACAACGGTATATATTATCTTTTCATCCTGTTCCATATCGAGTATTCCCGGCAGGTATTCACCGAAATTAGTTACCTTGCAATCGGGAATATCATTTGTTCGCAGCTTGTATACATTGCATCTGTCCGAGAAAAACAGCAGCTCCGAAAGATTTGTTGTCGCAGCGGTGACGATCACCTCATCATCCTCGCGCAGCTTATGCTCCGATGTCGTTGACCGAAGAGATATTGCCGGGACTTTTTTCAGATACTGACCGCGCGTAAAGAATATCGTGCAGGCATAATCCTCTATATGCTCCTCCGCCTTATATTCGGTAAGTGCGTCCGCGTCAATAAGCTTTGTTTTGCGCTCCTGTCCGTATTTTTTCGATATTTCTCGGAGCTGCTTTGCTATATGCGTTTTGACCACTCTGTCGCTTGACAGTAGCTTGTTGAGCTCGGCGATCTCCTTTGTAAGCTTATCTATATTGTCTATGTTCCTGAGCAGATATTCCTTGTTAAGGTTTCTCAGCTTTATTTCCGCTATATACTCCGCCTGCGCCTTGTCTATGTTAAAGCCGGTCATAAGATTAGGCACGACCTCGCTGTCTGCCTCGGTATGGCGTATGATCGAAATTGCTTTATCAATATCGAGCAGTATCTTTTTAAGACCCATCAAAAGATGCAGCCGCTTCGTTTTCTGCTCTATATCGAACCGCGCCGCGTTCCTGATGCAGCCCATACGGAATTGTATCCACTCCGAAAGGATCTCTTTTATGCCCATAACTCGCGGTACGGAATTTATCAGTATGTTAAAATTGCACGCAAAGCTGTCCTCAAGTGAGGTAAGCTTATAAAGCTTGAGCATAAGCTCGTCCGGATCAACGCCGCGCTTTAAGTCTATGGCTATTTTAAAGCCCTTCAGATCTGTCTCGTCACGCGCGTCTGATATTTCCTTGAGCTTATTCGACTTTAAAAGCTCCATGATCTTTCCGATTATCTGCTCGGATGTAGTCGAATACGGGATCTCGGTGATCTCAATGCAGTTGTTGCGCTTATCATAGGTATATGCGGCGCGCATTTTGAAGCTGCCTCTGCCGCTTTCATAGATCTCGCGCATTTCATCCCTATTGTATATTATGCTCGCTCCAAGCGAAAAATCCGGCGCAGGCATAATTTCCATTATATCCACGCTGTCATCCTTCATATACTCTATCGTTGCCTCGCATACCTCCGCGAGATTGAACGAGCATATATTTGACGCCATTCCCACCGCTATACCCTGATTGGGATTTACCAATATTGACGGATACGCCGCCGGCAAAAGCACCGGCTCCTTCATTTCTCCGTCGTAGTTATCGACAAATTTAACGGTGTTTTTGTTTATATCCCCGAAAAGCTCGGCGCATATCGGCTCAAGTCTCACTTCGGTATAGCGCGACGCGGCGTATGCCATATCGCGCGAATATGCTTTACCGAAATTGCCCTGCGACTCAACGAGCGGATGCAGCAATGCCTCATTGCCGCGCGTAAGGCGGACCATGGTCTCATATATCGCGCTGTCGCCATGCGGATTGAGCTTCATTGTCGAGCCGACAACATTTGCCGATTTCGTGAACTTGCCGCCCAATAAGCCCATTTTATACATCGTATATAAAAGCTTCCTGTGTGACGGTTTAAGTCCGTCTATCTCAGGGATCGCGCGCGAGATTATAACGCTCATCGCATACGGCATATAATTCGTTTCAAGCGTTTCCGTTATTGCCTGCTGCGAGATCGGCGCCAATATTGTTTCCTGCTCCGTGTTCTTTTTTCGTGCCATTTGATTACCTTCTTCTATTGATTGAGCTGCCCGTATTTACGATACATCCACCAGCTCCATATACTGCGAACCGTTGTCTGCTATATACTGCTTTCTGTCCGTAAGATTGTCGCCCAGCAGTATGTCGAACATCATAGCTGTGCGTTCCGCGTTTTCGGGCGTTACGCGAATGAGCTTACGCGTTGACGGGTGCATCGTTGTAAGACTCATCATATCGGGTTGGTTTTCGCCCAGTCCCTTTGACCGCTTGATGTCATAATCGTCCTTGCCCTTGCTAAACCCTTCGTCGGACAGCTTTGAAATAACAGTCTCCTTTTCGCTCTCCGTATACGCGAACAGTTTTTCGCCCTTGCGGCTGCCCTTTTTGTTGATCGTTATCTCATAAAGAGGCGATTCGGCAATGTATACCTTTCCCACCTCTATCAGCGTCGGCGTCAGTCGATACAGCATCGTCAAAAGAAGCGTGCGTATCTGAAATCCGTCAACATCGGCATCGGTGCATATTATTACCTTGTCCCACCGCAGATTGTCAAGACTGAAGCTGTCGAGCTTATGGTTGTGGCTTGTTTTTATCTCCACACCGCAGCCGAGCACCTTCAGAAGATCCACTATAATATCACTTTTGAATATTTTGGGATAATCCGCTTTCAGGCAGTTCAATATCTTGCCGCGTATCGGCATTATCGCCTGAAATGATGCGTCTCGCGCCAGCTTGCACGAGCCGAGCGCCGAGTCACCCTCGACTATGAAAAGCTCCGTCTTTGTCTTGTCCTTTGATCGGCACGGAACGAATTTCTCCACGCGCGTGGTCACATCCATTGTGCCGCTGAGCTTCTTCTTTATATCAACACGAGCTTTTTCGGCATTCTCGCGGCTGCGCTTGTTGACAAGCACCTGATTTGATATTTTTTCCGCGTCCGTCTTGTTCTCTATGAAATATACCTCAAGCTGATGGCGCAGAAAATCGGTCATCGCGTCCTGTATGAATTTGTTGTTTATAGCCTTTTTCGTTTGGTTCTCATAGCTGGTGCTTGTTGAGAACGAGTTTATAACGAGCGCGAGACAGTCGGAAACATCGTTAAATGTTATTTTCGATTCGTTTTTATTGTATTTGCCGTTTTGCTTTATATACTGGTCTATGGCGTAAACGAATGAATTTCTCACCGCCCTGTCAGGCGAGCCGCCATGCTCAAGATAGCTTGAATTGTGGTAATACTCAAGCAGATTGACGCGGTTTGAGAAGCAGAACGATACCTGCATTTTCATCTTGTATTCATCCTTATCCTCACGGTCGCGCCCCGACCGCTCGCATTCCCATGTTTCGACCGCCGTCATCGCGTCCTCTCCGACGGTTTCCGCCACATAGTCGGCAATGCCGTTCTCATAATAATATTCAAACATCTGCATGCCGTCCTCTGTTTCGTTATAGAGGACAAACCTCAGCCCTGCATTGACCATAGCCTGTTTGTTCAGAATATCACAGTAATATTCAAGAGGTATGTCTATGTCGTTAAATACCTCCGTATCGGGCCGCCATGTCTGGACGGTACCGGTTTTTACGGATCGCACCGGCTCTTTTGTCAGTCCGCCGATGTTTTTGCCCTTTTCAAAATGGAGCGTATATCTTGTTTTGTCTCGTATTACCTCAACATCCATATATTCCGAGGAATACTGCGTCGCGCACGCGCCCAGTCCGTTCAGACCGAGGCTGTATTCATACATACCTCCGGCGTTGTTATTGTATTTGCCGCCGGCATACAATTCGCAGTATACCAGCTCCCAGTTAAAGCATTGCTCCGCATCGTTATAATCAAGCGGTATACCTCTGCCATGGTCGCGGACCTCTATGGACTTGTCCATAAACCTTGTGATCTCTATGAGGTTGCCGTAGCCCTCTCTCGCCTCGTCTATTGAGTTTGAAAGTATCTCAAAAAAGGAGTGCTCGCAGCCCTCCAAGCCGTCCGAGCCGAATATGACGGCAGGACGCAGACGGACGCGCTCCTCATCCTTGAGTTTTACTATTGATTCATTACTGTATTCGCCTTTGTTTGGCATCACGATCTACCTCTTCCATATAGTTACATACCTCGTTATTTTATAACATTTTCACTGATTTGTCAATACATCGCATTTGCCAAATTTGCAAATTCCGAAAGACTCAGCGTTTCGCCTCGGCGCATAGGATCTATCCCGACGCTTTCCATTATTTTTGCAGTCTCCGCCTTGTCGGTGCTGAAGCCGGAGGCAAGGCAGTTAAGAAGCGTTTTTCGCCTTTGCGAAAATGCCGCCTTTACCACCTTGAAAAACAGCTTTTCGTCATTTACCGAAACAGCCTTTTCTTCTCTGAACCGCATCCTTACGACTGTGCTGTCGACCTTTGGCGGCGGAACAAAAAGCTCTGCCGGGACGCGGCGGATCGTTTCGGCTTCCGTATAGTATGCGCACAGCACCGACAACGCGCCGTAATCCTTTGTCCCCGGCTGCGCCGTTATCCGATCCGCGACCTCCTTTTGTACCATGACAACAAGGTTTTTTATATTCAGACGCGCCTCTATAATGGTCGTTATTATCGGTGTAGTGATATAATACGGCAGATTTGCCGCAATGCTTATGCGCTCGCCGGGAAATTCCTCCGCGATAAGCGCGGCAATGTCCATTTTCATAACATCCCGATTGATTATTTTTACATTATCATACTCCGACAATGTATCCGCAAGAACAGGCATGAGCCGATCGTCTATCTCAAGCGCAACGACCTTGTCGGCGCGCTTGGCAAGCTCATTTGTAAGCACACCGAAGCCGGGGCCTATCTCTATCACGCCTCCGCCGTCTATTTCTGCCGCCTCGGCAATATCCTCAAGCACCTCCTGTGATGTGAGAAAATTCTGCCCGAGTCCCTTTTTAAACCTGAAATCATATTTTGCCGCGATCCGTTTTATATCGGTCGGTGAAACGAAGCTCATACAAATTGCCCTTTCTCATAGCTTTATCTTTTTTCCGCTTAAATATCCGAGTATGCTGTCCGTATCGGAAAAATCAAATTCCAGCCGCACCGCGCGCAAGGCTTGTCTGTATTTTGCGCCGTGCCCACCGTATTTAGTGTCCCCGACAAGCGGATAGCCCACAGCGGCAAGCTGCGCCCGTATCTGATGCGTTCTGCCCGTGTGCAGCTCGATCTCAAGCGTTGCGCCGCCCGATCGCCGCGCCGTTACTCTGTAATCAAGCGATACCGCCTTTGCTCCGTCCTGCTTTTTTTCCGTTATGCTTGTGACCATGCGATCGCGTACCGCATAGCCCTCCAGATGTCCGCTTTGCGGCGGTGTTCCCTCGACCTGGGCGGTATAGAATTTGCGTACTTCTCTGTTTCTTATACGCGCGTTCATATCGCGCAGCGCGGCGGCATTTTTTGCCGCTATCACAAGTCCGGCGGTATTGCGGTCGAGACGGTTGCACAGCGACGGGCTGAACGAGTTTTCAGCCTTTTCGTCATATTCGCCGTTATCATACAAATAGCTTTTTATCATATCAATGAGCGTCGTCTGCGCGTTTTTTGTGTCCGAATGCGCGATAACGCCCGACGGCTTGTTTACGATAATTATATTATCGTCCTCATACACCACATCTATGTCGGCTCTGACATAATTGAATGACGACTTGCTTTCAAAAAATTCATCACTGAAATATAAATTGACAACATCGCCTTCTTTTACAAAGACCGAGCCGTCCTTTATATGCTTTCCGTTGAGTTTGACGCAGTTTTTCCTGAGCCCTTTATAAAGCATCGATTGCGGCAGCGCCGGCATAAGCTTTGTTATGAACCGATCTATCCGCTGTCCGCTGTCGTTTTTATTTATCGTAAATTCTCGCATACTCCTAAATTTCAAAAAATGGGGCTGTATACACAACAGCCCCATTTGCAGATCACAACTTATTTATTGCCTGTCATTGCAGCAACCTCAGCCGCGAAATCGTCCTCTTTCTTCTCAAGACCCTCGCCCGTCTCGAAACGAACAAAGCTCTTTAATGTTATATCCGCGCCTATCTTCTTGCTTACCGCTTCAAGATATTTTGCAACCGATTCCTTGTTCTCAGCCTTTACATAGAGCTGCTCAAGCAAGCAGACCTCTTTAAGCTCCTTGTTAAGACGGCCAACTACCATCTTCTCAAGGATATTATCCGGCTTTGACGCGTTCTTGGGATCGTTCTTTGCCTGGGCAACGAGGATCTCCATTTCATGATCCTTGTAGTCCTGCGGAACATCTTCGCTTGAAAGATATTTGGGGTTCAATGCCGCGACCTGCATCGCAACATTTTTCAGTGCTTCTCTTACATCATCATTATCCGGTGCCTGCGCCTCAACGAGTACGCCGATCTTTCCTGCCGCATGGATATAGTCAACAACAACACCTGTTGTTTCCACTCTCGCAAAACGGCGGATATTCATATTTTCGCCTATCTTGGCGATCTTTGCCGTAAGCAGCTCGCCTACCGTCGTGTCGGCGATAGCTGTCGCCTTCAGAGCCTCTACATCTGCCGGGTTCGTATCTGCCACCGTCTTTGCAACATCGGATACAAATTCCTGAAATTCCGCGTTCTTTGCAACGAAGTCTGTTTCGGAGTTTACCTCTACAACTACGCCGATCTTGCCGTCGATGTATGATTTAACTATACCCTCAGACGCTATTCTGCCCGACTTCTTGGCAGCCGTAGCAAGTCCCTTTTCTCTCAAAAGCTCAACAGCCTTATCCTTATCGCCGTCCGCCTCCGAAAGAGCCTTCTTGCAGTCCATCATACCGCAACCGGTCATTTCTCTTAATTCTTTTACATCTTTAGCCGTAAATGCCGCCATTTCAATTTCCTCCTAATATGCCTTGAATTATTCCTCGATCTCTTCCGCCGCCGTCTCTTCGACCGCTGCCTCGAACTCAACCTCGGTATCGTCATCCTTTTCAGCCGACTCAACCAAAGCGTCCTCGCCCTGTCTGCCCTCAATTATCGCATTTGCCATTGTCGAAGCGATGAGCTTAACGGCACGGATCGCGTCATCATTACCGGGGATAACATAATCCACCTCGTCAGGATCGCAGTTTGTATCAACGATCGCAACAACGGGTATACCAAGCTTCTTAGCCTCTGCTATCGCTATCTTTTCTTTTCTGGGATCTACAACGAACATTGCGCCCGGCAGTTCCTTCATTTCCTTTATGCCGCCCAGGTTCTTTTCGAGCTTATCTCTCTGGTTCCTGAGAATGATAACTTCCTTTTTCGGAAGCGCGTCAAAGGTACCGTCCTCTTCCATGCTGTTTATCTGAGCAAGTCTGCCTATTCTCTTTTCGATCGTCTTGAAGTTCGTAAGCATACCGCCGAGCCATCTGTTGTTTACATAGTACATACCAACGCGCTCAGCCTCTTCCTTTATCGAATCCTGAGCCTGCTTCTTTGTTCCGACGAACAAAACGCTCTTGCCCTCTGCGGCTATGTCACGAATGAAATAGTATGCCTCCTCGACCTTTTTAACTGTTTTCTGAAGATCGATGATATAGATACCGTTCCTCTCTGTGAAGATATACGGAGCCATTTTCGGGTTCCATCTTCTTGTCTGGTGTCCGAAATGAACACCCGCTTCCAAAAGCTGCTTCATTGAAATTACATTTGCCATTTTAATATCCTCCTGTTTTTATTCCTCCGCACAAGCTCTGTTTGCCCCCAACCGCGGCAAAACGGCAACAGCGGCAAGCTTTATGCGTGTGTATTTGTCATACCGCATCATTATATATTCTTTTTCCCGATTTGTCAAGTTTTTTTACAAAAATTCCGCATTTTTTCACAAAAGCATGCCGATACGCTCCGATTTTTCGCATCAGTTTTGGCGCAAGTGCCGCCGCGCCGCGGCTATGATAGTCCGTAAAATTATGTAAAACAGCTGAAATTTCAGCTGAAATTTCAACAAAAAACTCTTTACTAATTTAATGAAATGTGGTAAAATATATGCATATATGATAGAGAGATATCGAATTTGATGCTGAAATGAAAATTATAACATGGAAGGAAGTGTCTTAACAAATGAATTTCAGGAGGATCCTATCGGTTATTATCGCAGCAGCGCTCGCAATAGGCTGTTGTCCGATAATGACTTCGGCACAAGCGGCATCCGTCGAGCCGATCATCAATGTAACATTTGACCAGGGCGGCGACAGCTACACGCTCAGCGGCAACGCTTCGCTTGCACAGGGACGCGACGGGAACGCGCTTTCGCTTACAGGCGCGGACGGCGGCTATGCGTCCATAAACGCAGGAGCGGAAATGAAAACGCTTACGGGTGATTTCACGATAAGCGTATGGCTCAAGCCCAATTCAACAAGCGTATGGGCAAGAGTATTCGATCTCGGTACGGGTATGGATGTATATACATTCCTTACAGTGTCAGCCGGAGCATATCCGCGATTTGCCATAAAGAACGGGGGCGAGATGAGTATGGACTCGGATACCTCATTCTCTGTCGGCGAATGGCACAACGCGTCTATTTCGCGTTCGGGGAATACGACCACGATGTATATTGACGGCTTCAAGGTCGGCTCCTCAACTGGCATAACATATAACTTCAGCGATCTTGCAACATTTACTCAGTGCTATCTGGGCAAGTCCCAGTGGCCCGATCCGTATTTTGACGGAATGATAGATGATTTCAAGGTATACTCCTCCGCGCTCTCAGAGAACGAAATAAGAGAGCTTGCGGCGGAGGCATATACAGCCAAGCTGTATGAGCAGGTCTACGATAAGAACTGCTTTGTAAGCGACACGCATTTTTATGACACGAACGGCAATGAACTGTACGCATACGGCGGCAAGGCGATGACTATAACATCAACGCTGGAAAACGACACGCTCCAAACCGGATCGCTGTCGATGTCGGCATATGCGGTCGATAGCAGCGACAACGAGACCTTGCTCGGCACGAGCAATACGGTGACGCTGTCCTCGCTCTCAAGCGAAACGGTATCGTTTAATATTCCCGCATCGAATGCGGAGAAGATCGTAGTAAATCTTAATGTCGATGATAAATCATACCCGGCAACAACGCTTTACGGCGGCATAAAGGCTCCCGTAGCATCTCCGGCGGATTCGGCGGCGACGACATTCGGTGCGCACGATCCGTCCATAGTGAAATTTGACGGTGACGATACATATTATGTTTATTCGTCGCATCACCTGATCTTTACATCGACCGATCTTATAAACTGGACAAAGTACGACTTCACAAATATAAACGCAAGTCAGATATCACCTGTAACGAACGCGTTTATCTCCAACAACTACACCAACACCACCATGAACGGCACATACTGGGCACCGGATGTCATATATGTTCCGAATGACGATCATCCGTATTGGATGTATATTTCCCTTTCATGCGGTCTTGGCGGCAGAAACTCGGCAATATCGCTTATGAAATCGGACAGTCCTCTCTTCTGGGCAGATCCGAATGCCGACATAGAGGATGCCGGCGTTGTATTCGCGACAAAGGAAACGAGCGGATACAAAACAAATGCCATCGACGCGAATATATATGTCGATTCAAACGACGGCAAGGCATATTTTATCTGGGGCTCATTCTGGGGCGGCATACAGGCGGCTCCTCTGACAGATGACGGATTTGTACAGGGTATCGACTACACAAGCGACTCCACTATTCTCAACACGTGCAAAAATAATTTCGGCACGACCGTATTCTCGCAAAAGAACGGCGTTGCAGGTCCGGAGGGCGCGTGGATGTACGAAAACGGCAATTACCGCTATATGTTCACATCATACGGCTGGCTCGGCTCGAACTATAACACCCGTATAGCGCGAAGCGCTCTTTCACAGAGTTTCGGCACGAATATGGGTACGCAGCTCGTTGACGCGAAGAATGTTGTAGTCGGAACACAATTTGACAAGGGCAGCACATCGTCGCCGTCGGGATATAAGCTCATAGGCTCCTATCGTCTCGGTGACGGATCAATGACGGTAACAAACGAAAACGCGGAGGATTATTATGTGCCGTATGAAAGCGGCGACGCGCATATATACTACGGCTCAGGTCATAACAGTGCGATAACCGCCGCAAACGGCGAGTCCTTCTACTGCTCGCATTTCAGAAAAGACGCAGTCGAAGGCGCGGCATTCCTTCAGGTACGCAAGATGATGTACATAAACGGTTGGCCGGTCGTTTCATCGGTATCATACGCCGGCGAGGTCGAGCAGGCTCTTCCGAGAGAGATGCTTGTGGGTACATATGATCTGGCATCCGTGGGAAAAACAAAAATGGACGGGAGCTCCATAGCGACATCGGGAACATACATAAACCGTAACTACGACCTCCCCGTTCTTTCATCAAAGGTGACGCTCAACGCCGACGGAACGATGGCAGACGGACTGGGCACATGGGACTTTAACGGTGATCATACGATCACCCTCCGCTTTGCAAAGAACGGCAACACATCGCTTGACGAGTATTATAAATCCGGCGATGTAATGACGATGTATGCCCTCTATGGCTATGATAAGGATGAAAAACAGCCCTGTATCGCGCTTACGGGTATTGATCAGAACTATGTTACGCAATTCGGCAAGAAGATAGTATCATCGGTATACAGCTCCCCTGCCATGACAGCAGATGAGACCGAACCGGTAGCCTTGGAAAGAGGCGGCGCAGGAAACCCGGTACTTGGCTTTGACGGAAGCGGAAATATCCTCTACGGCGGCGATCCGGCGGCAACGGTGATCGGCGATACCGTCTATCTCATTGTCGGTCATGACACCGCATCAAGCGAAGAATATGTAATGAGAGAATGGGTGCTTTATACCTCAAAGGATATGGAAAACTGGGAGTATAAAGGTCCGATAATGAGTGCGACAGACATATCGTGGCGCACAGGCGATACATCCGCATGGGCAGGACAAATGGTAGAGTATAACAATAAATATTATTTCTACTACTGCACATGGGATAATACATCAAGCGGCAAGCAGTCCATAGGCGTTGCCGTAGCGGATAATCCGGAGGGTCCGTATACCGATCCGCTGTCCGCTCCGCTCGTTGCCGGAACATTGACGGCTCCGGAAAGCTCGGCATGGAACGATATTGATCCTACCGTACTCATCGACACCGATGAATACGGCGAGGAGCATCGCTATCTGGCATGGGGCAACAGCAAGTATTATATCTGCGAGCTTAACGAGGATATGATCTCGATAAAGGATCTAGACGGTGACGGCAACATCTCGATGAACAGGGATATAAAAGAGCGCACGATAAAGAGCATGAACGGCGGCTCATACACAGAAGCGCCGTGGCTGTATAAGCGCGACGGAAAGTACTATTTGTTCTATGCGATGAACTGGCGCGAGGAAATGGCGTATGCGATGTGCGACTCGCCGATGGGCAGATACGACTTCAAGCAGATAATCATGCCGCCTACTGCCACATCAAACACAAACCATCCGTCTGTTATAGATTTTAACGGAAAGACATACTTCATCTACCATAACGGCGCGCTACCGTTCGGTTCGGGATTCAGACGATCGGTATGTATAGAGGAGCTTGAATTTGATAAGGACGGATATGTATATCCGCTTACGGAAACATCGATAGGCCTTACCGGAAGCGCGAAGGTAATAAAGACATCGGATGATAAATACATAGGCCACAGCGAATTTGAAAATTCACTTTTGGACGCAAGCTATCCGATCTCGGTAAGCCTGTCTGCAATATCAGCTGAGAATGGCTATAACACTGCATGGCAGCTTACCGCGCCGAAATCCGTGCCGGACGGAGAGAACAGCGATTATTATGTTTCGATCCAATCGGTAAATAAGCCGGGTCTGTACATCTCCTGCGAGGGAACATCTGTAGCTCTTACTCAGGACAGCACCGGCACATACGGCGATAAGATGACATTCAAGACAATGAAGGGACTTGACGGCGAGGATGATACCGTATCATTCCAAAGCGTTTCCGATCCCGAAAAGTATCTGACGGTCTCCGGCAATACGGTAAGAATGTCATACGGTACGAACGCAGCTGAGTCATCATTCGTTATCGACGCTGCAACAGAAAAGGATACATCCTCCATCAGCATTGCCGAGCAGGATCCGGAGGAGGATGCCGATACCGATATAGCATCAAACTTTGACGATGCGCCCGTGGGCAGATTTATGTATATTCAGACAACCGATCAGCCTGTAAACACAACATACCCCGGTGCCGACCTGTATATCGGAACGCGCGGCAACGGCGACGACTCAACTTCGAACTGGTGGATAGAAGCAGGATCGGGCGTAAACGGAACGAATACTCTCGTTCTCAATTCGGGAAAATTTGTAAGCGCAAACCGCGGACCGAGGATGCAGATAACCAATCCCGCTATGCCAAGCGGCTACATCTTCACAGGCTCGTTTATGGTCAAGCTCGGATCGTCAACGGCACAGCTGTTCTACGGCGACTCGACAACAACGCAGGCAACAAATTCGCTTACAAATAAGCTGTCAACATCAGAGTGGAAAAAAGTAAAGGTAACCATCGAAAACGACAACGATACATTTACAAGAACGATGTATGTTGACGATGAATTGATATTTACAGACTATAACAACTCATTCCCCGTATTCTGGGGTACTGCGACAAACGGACTGTACTGCAAGGTATATTTTGATGATTTTGCCGTAACGACCAAGATAATGAGTGTGCCTACGAGCATATCCTACAGCAACGGCAGGGTCTATATAAAGGGCACATCGGCGTTGGGCGATGATACCGTTCTTATAGAGGCTGTATACGGTGCAGACAATGTTCTTCGCAAGGCGCATATCTATGACGGTGTCCGTACGGGCAGCTCGATAGATGTAGATACGGAATTTGACAGCAGCGATAAGGTCAAATTCATGCTGTGGGACGGTAATATGTCTCCGCTTATCAATTGCATAGGCGCACAATAATATTTATGAAGGGACATCACGGGAAATGGTCGCGATAATAGACTATGGCGCAGGAAATCTGCACAGCGTCACAAACGCGCTCGAATATCTGGGCGCGAGATCGGAAATAACGAGCGATAGGGATAAGATATTATCAGCAAGCCATATAATATTGCCGGGCGTGGGAGCGTTCGGCAATGCTATGGCGGCTCTTGAAGAAAAGGGGCTTATTGATGTCGTTCGCCGTGCGGCGGACGGCACAAAGCCGTTTTTAGGCATATGTCTGGGCTTGCAGCTTCTGTTTGAGCGAAGCGAGGAAAGTCCCAACGCCGAAGGACTCGGCATATTCAAGGGCAGCGTCAAAAAAATACCGGAGCATGGGCTGAAGATACCGCATATGGGCTGGAACAGCATAATGCTTACAAAAAAAAGCCGCATCCTGCCCGATGACGCTTCATTCGTATATTTCGTTCACTCGTATTACATACAGCCACATGACGGCGATATTGTCTCGGCATACACCGAATACGGTGAACGGCTCAATATAGCGGTCGAGGACGGCAATGTGTTCGCGCTGCAATTTCACCCCGAAAAAAGCGGCGTTGTCGGCATGGGAATACTGAAAAAATTTTTGGCATTGTAGGAGAATGGCTATGTACGCAAAAAGGATCATCCCCTGTCTCGATGTAGATCGCGGCAGAGTTGTAAAGGGCGTTAATTTTGTTGATCTTGTTGATGCAGGAGATCCGGTAGAATGCGCGGCGATGTATGACAAGGCAGGCGCGGATGAGCTTGTGTTTCTTGATATTACCGCGTCAAGCGATGCTCGCAGCACAGTCGTAAATATGGTAAAAGCCGTTGCTAAGCGTGTGTTTATACCATTTACGGTCGGCGGTGGCATACGGACTGTCGATGATTTCAGGACAATACTCAATGCCGGCGCGGACAAGGTGAGCGTAAACAGCGCGGCGATAAAAAATCCGCAGCTTATCAGCAACGCGGCGAAGCGGTTCGGGTCACAATGCGTTGTCGTCGCGATAGACGCAAAGCGCAAGCCCGAAGGCGGTTGGGAAACATATCTCAACGGCGGCAGGGTAAACACCGGAATTGACGCGCTCGCGTGGGCGCGACGCGCCGCAGAGCTTGGCGCAGGCGAGATATTGCTCACAAGCATGGATCGCGACGGAACAAAGTCAGGCTACGATCTGGAGCTTACACGCGCAGTATCCGAAAGCGTCGGCATACCCGTTATAGCATCCGGCGGCGCAGGGACGATGGAACATTTCCTTGACGCGTTCCGCGACGGTAAGGCGGATGCGGTCTTAGCCGCAAGCCTTTTCCATTTCCGCGAAATAGAAATAGCCGATCTAAAGAAATATCTCGCCGATAACGGAGAGAGTATCAGGAGATAACACCATGAACAAAAAACAGCGCGATCTGCTCAAGTATTCAAAGGAGTGGGAGGACAACGACAACAGGATAATACCACGCGCCGTCTTTTCGCAACAGACGGTAAAATGGTATGTGCTTGCGCTCATCCTTCTTTTTCACATTATGCCCCTGTTGCTGCTTGCTTGCGGAAAAACAGGCATACAGATAATGGATAATCTTCTGTCCGTATATCTCAATCCGATGATAGTATTCGCGGTTATGTTGATATACGGTGTGCGCGAAGGGTGGAGTCTGAAAATGTGTCTTATTGCAACGATATTATCGTCAATCTCGATGCTTATGTATTATTCAAGCGAATTTGATCCCGAAAAGGGATTGTTGTATTATCCGCTCGTATCGTTTTCACTGGCATTTTTCGCATATGGGATCATGGGATTTATAGGTGATCTTTTGGGCGCGTTTATAAAGCATCTGGGAATATTCAGATGACCGGGAGACGATAAAATGACGGATAAACTCATCGCAACGGCAAAAACAACTACAAACCCTCAAATGTACAGGGAGTTTTTCCGTATGTACTATAAGGAAAAAACGCGCGGCGTCGTAATAGCGACAACGCTCATAGGCGCGATTGCGGTATTATTCGGATTATACGCGCTCGCGGCGCATATGCAGATACTGTATGCAGCGATCCCGCTTGCCGCAGGGGTCGTACTGATAGTAAAGCCGCGCTATGCCTACAGCCGCCCGTACAGAGCCGCGAAGGATAACAAGATAACAACAAAATATGAATTTTACGAGGACGGATTTATCGAGATCGGTACCGCATCGCGCGACGAGTTTCTATACAGCTCGATGTATAAGCTCAAGGAAACGCAGGACTATTTGTATATATATCATAACCGCGAAAATGTATCGGTGGTCGATAAGTCAAAAATAAAGCCTATAGCGGCATCAGAGCTTTCTCAGCTGCTAAGGAGCAATATCCCGTATTGATCGGAACGATAAAAATACTTTTGGAGGTAAATATATATGGCATATCATGTGATTGATGAAGCAAGGCGGTGTCTTAACTGCAAAAAACCGATGTGCAGGCAGGGCTGCCCGATAAACACTCCCATCCCCGATATGATCCAGTCACTTTTAAAGGGTGATATAGACCAAGCGGGTCAGATGCTTTTTGAGAACAATCCGCTGTCAATGATATGTTCTCTCGTGTGCAATCATGAAAACCAATGCGAGGGACATTGTGTAAGGATCAACAAGGGCGCTCCCGTTCATGCGTCTGTAATAGAAAATTACATATCCACATATTATTTTGACCGTCTTAAATTCAAAAATATAGAAAAAAACGGAAAAAAGGTTGCAATTATCGGCTCCGGTCCGGCAGGAATATCAATTGCGATAATTCTCGCACAGAGAGGTTATGATATAACTATCTTTGAGGGCAAGGATCAGATAGGCGGTGTTTTGCGCTACGGGATCCCCGAATTTCGATTGCCAAAAAGCATACTTGATAAATATAACGAAAAGCTGCTCTCGCTCGGCGTGAAGATCCGCCCGAACACAATGATAGGCGGCGGCATAACGATCGAGGATCTGTTCCGCGACGGTTATCTTGCGGTGTTTATCGGCATCGGCGTATGGCGTCCGAATACGCTCCGCATAAAGGGTGAGTCCTTGGGCAATGTGCATTATGCCATAAATTATCTCACCAACCCCGATGTGTATCATCTCGGAGAAACTCTCAACATCATAGGCGCCGGCAACTCGGCAATGGATGTGGCAAGAACTGCACTTCGCCACGGTGTACAGAAAGTGACCGTATTTTCGCGCCATGATTATTTCGCCGCCAGTGAACATGAGATAAATTACGCAAAGCTGGAGGGCGTTGATTTCAAGGTTCATGTCGAGCCGGTGGAAATAGTTGACGAAGGCTGTATATTTGCCGATCTGGAATGTGACGGCAAGGGGCATCTTTCAAGGATCCCCGGCACCGAAAGGCTTGAGCCTGCCGACAGCACTATTATAGCCATAAGCCAGGGTGCCGACAACGCGCTTGTGGCAAAAACAGACGGACTTAATGTTACCGATCGCGGTCTGCTCGTAACAAACTCGTTCGGGGAGACGACGCGCGATGGGATATTCGCCTCCGGCGATGTAGTAAGCGGTGCAAAAACGGTAGTTGAAGCCGTCCGCTACTCAAAGCTTGTCGCGGACGCGATAGACGATTATATACAAAACCTTGATAAGAAAGACGAATAAAAATAAGGGGATATAAAAACTTGGTTGTTTTTTACATCCCCTATGTTTTTTAATTTTCCGCTTGCTTGAGCGCATCCTGAAGCCACCATTCGCCTATGTCGAGTGCCTTATAGATGTTGTCTCTCGTCGCTTTCCTGTATACCTGTCCTTTACCCAGCTCGCCGGTATTGTCCATTACCTGTACAAGTATCTTTTTTGATACATCCAGATCACCCGATTTTTCAGACTCTAAAATGTCAAGAACCAGTATGAGATCCTCACCGAGATCTCCGTAATATATCCTGTTTCCATCCCTGATAAGCGGTTTGCCGTTATATGTCAAGACTTTTTTCTTTTTGACTGCCATTGTATATACACCTACTCCCTTTTTCACATCTTTTTGAGTTATTGTAACATATATATTTGATTATTGCAAGTTTTTTTTAATTTCCTATGGAATTTTTTTCTGTTTTGTGTTATACTTTACATATATTGCCTATTACGGAGGACACACTATGTATATAGCAGACAAAGAAAGATACAAAAAAATGAAATATAACCGCTGCGGCAGAAGCGGTCTGAAGCTGAGTGCACTCTCGCTCGGATTATGGCATAACTTCGGTAGCTCCGACAGCTTTGATAATATGACCGATATGGTGACAACCGCATTCGATCTTGGCATCACACATTTTGATATTGCCAATAATTACGGTCCGTACCCCGGCAGTGCCGAGGAAAATTTCGGCAAGATAATGACGCGGTCGCTCGCTCCGTATCGCGACGAGCTTATCATATCCTCAAAGGCGGGCTACTGGATGTGGGATGGCCCTTACGGAGAATGGGGATCGAGAAAATATCTCGTTTCCAGCTGCGATCAGAGTCTCAAGCGTACCGGTCTTGAATATTTCGATATATTCTATCATCATCGCCCCGATCCCGAAACGCCTTTGGAGGAAACGGCAGCCGCACTTGACTATATAGTAAAAAGCGGCAGAGCGCTGTATGTGGGCATATCCAACTACGGCGAGGAGGCAACGCTGAAGATATCAAAGCTGTTGCGCGATATGGGCACTCCCCTGCTGATACATCAGCAAAGATACAATATGTTTGAACGCGGCATCGAAAACGGCTTGCAGAAAGTATGGGAAAGCGAGGGCATCGGCTCGATAGCATTCTGTCCGCTCGCACAGGGGCTTCTGACAAACAGATACTTAAACGGCATCCCCGCCGACTCACGCGCCGGGAAATCTTCTGTTTTCCTTACTGCGGACAGAGTCAACAACGCTCCCATAGCCAAGATCGCGGCTCTGAACGAAATAGCCGTTGATCGCGGTATGTCATTAGCGCAAATGGCTCTTCTTTGGGATCTGCGCGGTGGCAAGATGACGAGCGTTATAATAGGCGCGTCAAAACCTCAGCAGATAACGGAAAATGTCGCGGCACTCGACGCGCCGGAGCTTACGCCGGAGGAGCTGGACAAAATAGAGGAGATTTTAGGTAATGAAAAGCTTTGATATTCGTACAAAAATATATTTCGGTGAAAACTCTCTTGACAGGCTGACAGATATACCATATAAGCGGATAATGATCATAACCGATCCGTTTATAGAAAAGAACGGGCTTTTGCATCATGTAACCGACAGATTACAGCAGGCATATATAGACTTTTCGATTTTTCTTGATGTCGTTCCCGATCCGCCGCTTGAAAAAATACAGCTCGGAGTCAAGGCACTTCTTGACTATAACCCCGACGCGGTAATTGCTATCGGCGGAGGCAGCGCGATAGACCAGGCAAAGTCGATACGCGAATTTGCCACACGCGCAAACGGCAAGGATATCGCGCTTATCGCGATCCCCACAACATCAGGCACAGGCTCGGAGGTAACAAGCTTCGCGGTAGTGACGGACACGGAAAATAACATAAAATATCCTCTTGTAAGCGAGTCGATGCTGCCTACGGAAGCGATCCTGGACGCGGAGCTTGTAAAGAGCGTCCCTGCATCAGTCACAGCCGATACCGGCATGGATGTTCTAACGCACGCCATTGAGTCGTATGTAAGTATAAACAACAACGAGTTTTCCGCCGCGCTTGCGGAGAAGGCAATAGAGATATGCGGAACATTCCTGCTGCGCTCGTTTCTGGACAATAATGACAGACACGCACGACAAAAGATGCACATAGCGTCCTGCCTTGCCGGTCTTGCATTCAACAGCTCATCGCTGGGATTGAACCACGGTATCGCGCACGCCATAGGCGCGCGGTTCCATATTCCGCACGGCAGAGCAAACGCGATCGCGCTGCCGTATGTAATAGAATTTAATTCTGGAATAAACAAGCATTCCAAAAGCAAAAAGGAATATCCGAAATGCGTTGAAAAATACTGCAATGTGGCAAAGCTTTTAGGCGTTAATAACTTTAACGAAATAACGACCATCCGCGCGCTTGTCGGATGGATACAGTTTATGAACAAGGAAATGAATATCCCTCTTTCCATATCGCAATGCGGAGTGGAAAAGAGCGAATACATGAACGCGGTAGAGCAAATGGCTGAAAAGGCGATCGCCGACTCATGCACCGCTACAAATCCGCGCGTACCGTCAAAGGCTGAGGTAATGCTGCTGATGGAGCATATGTACGACTAAACATAATGGGTTGCCGATATCGGCAACCCACTCTTTTATTACTTCCTGTTTTTATTCAATATATCCTCAAATTTAACTCCATACCAATGCGTTGGATCGGACATCGTTTCCTTGATGCAGCTTACGATAAATTCGCAAGCTTCCTTGAGAGAGTCATATATTGAATTGCCGTTCAGGTATGCGGCTATAACGACGCTTGAGAATATATCGCCCGTACCGTGATAATGCTTCGGGACATGCTCTGTGAAATACTCTATGATCTCGCCCGTCGATCTCTTATATGCGACCGCGCCGAGCTTATCCGCCTCATACGACACACCCGTAAGCACCGTAAGCTCCGGCCCCATATCCGCAAGCTTTAAGAGCATTTCCTTTATCTCATCCTCAGTATAATTCTCTTTATACTCCTCACCCAGCAAAAATGCGGCTTCCGTAAGGTTTGGCAAAATCATATCCGCTTGGCGGACTATCGTTTTCATACCCTCGACTATATCGTTATTAAGAGCCGGATACAGCTTTCCGTAATCCGCCATTGCCGGATCTACTATAAGTATTCCGCCCTCTGACAGCAGCTTTTTCTTCATATCTTTGACAATATCGAACTGGCGCGCATCGCCTATATATCCGGTATATACCGCATCGACCTTTATCCCCTCGTCTATCCAGTGATTTATTATTGCCGGCATTTCATCCGTAAGG
>CAJONM010000129.1 GCA_905235885.1 uncultured Clostridia bacterium | reverse complement strand
GATTATCTGTGCAACAAAGCCGGAATAGCTCTGCCGGCACTTCTTAAAAGACATATCCTCATATTCGACAGTGATCTCATTATACCGACGGCGCGGCGAACGCAAGGACGAATCCGTATGTTGATGCGGACGGAAACGCCCATCAAGCGCCGGTAACGGAATTTGTAAATCAGATAAAATTATCTGAAGATCTTGTCGATGCGGCAAATAAAGTTTATGTTGCCGTATATGGAGCCGACAACACATTAAAGAGTGTTACAATATACGACGCCGCGGCTGAGATCGATCCGACATTGGATGCCGACGGCGAAGGTATCGCGATAGCATCCGGCAACATTTTGAAGGTATTTGTATGGGACAGCAACTATCAAGCTGTTTATACCGCCCTTCTTACATTTTTCTATAACTGTGGTTTATGCCGTTTTCTGTATTCTCGCGGCGATATGCCGCTATTTTTTTTATAGAATTTTGAGCAGTAGGACTCATTTTCAAACCTAAGCTCCTTTGAAATATCGCTTATCGACATTTCTGTAAACAGCAGGAGATATGTTATCCGCTCGGTTATACGAGAGGAAATATACCGCTTTATGGTTTTGCCGGTATCGGATTTGAATTTCTGACCTATATATGTTTGAGAAAAGCCTATGTGACGACATACATCCGCTACGGAAAGATCGGCATAGGGATTGTCCTCAATATATTTGTAAAGCTTTTCATATTTTTTGTAGATCTCGATGTCCCTGTCGATGTGTATGGCGTCGAGATCTGCTATTTTTATTATCAGATCGCGTATTGAATTTTGCAGCAAAAGCGCGGACTTTATGCTTTCGGCATAGAGCAGCTCGCGTAGCGATCGTATCTGATGATCGGTTATGGGGAATGATATGATCCTGTCAATACCCGATAACAGATCCTGTTGAGGAAGGATAGTTGCGGTGAAATGAATAAAGAATTTTTCCAAATGATCGTAGCAGCGGCAGTTATATTTGTAGTTGGCGGGGATAACATATAGATTTTGCGGTGCCATTGTTATGCTTTCCTGTTCATTATAAAGAACGCCGCTCCCGTCAAGCACGATATATACGCGATTGAAGTTATGGCAATAGTCGTTGAATTGCCATTCTGTGCCGACCTCGGCGTGGTATATGTGCGATGCTTTTATATTTATATAATTAAACAGATCGGTTAGCTGATTGAAATTATGGTTCATATTTGTTCCCTCCGGATATAATTATACATCGCGCGGACAGAAAAATCAACAGCAAAGAGAAAAAGTACAAGCTTTAAAAGAAAAATAACATATACATTATGCCGAATATACGATATAATAATCTCATCAATGTTATACGAGGAGGAATTTGCAATGAAAAAGTTTGTTTCATGCGCATTGAGCTTTTCGATGATATGCTCATTATTGACAGAGTTTACGCTCAGTGCAAGGGCAGAGGGGGATGTTACATTTACGCATCAGAACATAGTCGGATCGCAGACCTGCTATTCGAATGATACAGATGAACAGACTATAACGGAGATCCCGAATGTTTATCAGGGCATGAGAATAAATCAACCCGTATTCCGCGCAAAGGGGCTTACGGCATCAAAAAGCTATACAGCAATCCAAAAGCTAAAGGATGGGACCGTACTCGGATCTGAAGCTGTAACGGCTGACGCTAACGGAACGATCGAGTTCAAGCATGTAAGAAACTGCGAAATGCTGGAGATCACCGACAGCAGCGGCGTTATAGCATCGCTCGGAACTGAACAGGTCTTCACAGACGGCGTTATGATAACATACGCGCCCATGCCTTGGCAGGTCTACCAACGGGATGCCAACGACAAGGCAACAATCATGATAAAGGGCGTTACCGAAACGAATGATGTATCTGTCAGCGTTAGTATTAACGGAGACGATGAAAATGTAACTATCGAAAACAAGGCATTTACATACACAAAGGAATTATCGGTAGGCACATATACAATAACGGTACAATCAGGTGACATTATCATAGCCTCGTATGAAAATGTGGCGGTAGGCGATGTATGGGTAGCGGCAGGACAGTCTAATATGACCGATAAGGGCGCGATAACGGACGGCTATGTCCCCGATACAAGCGATCCCATAAACGATAATATGCACATAATCTATGCCGAGGATGTTACATGGCACAAAATGTCGCATCCCGCAGGCGAGGGAAGATTTTTCAAGAGTGGGGTAAGGACATCACCTGTAACATCGTTTGCAAGAGAGATCGCGGAAAATGAAAATGTACCGGTAGGTATAGTTCAATCATCTGTAGGCGGAACTAACATATATCAGTGGATAAGCGGCGTGCGCGACAGCGATCCCAACAGCGGCTATCTTATAAAGGCGCTGAAATCATGTTTTGACAAAATGCCGTCGCACGCGATCAAGGGTATACTGTGGTATCAGGGATGTAATGACGCCATAAACGAAAGCTACGCGTATGGCTACGCCGACTTGCAAAAGAAGCTGTTTAACGAAATGAGGAGCTTTTTCGATGAGGATACGCCTATAATCACAACTCAGATAAATGACGCAAATCAGGATAGCACATTATCGCTTGGCTATTATGACGCATGGTCGTTCGTAAAGGATGTTCAGCGCCGTAATCCCGAGTTATATGATAATGTGTATGTTATCTGTACAAGCGATCTTGAGCTTGGCGATACTATTCACAACAGTGCAAGCGAGAACCGTAAGATCGGCGCGCGCTGGGCGGAGGTGGCGGAGAATGTCGTTTATGGACATACCGATGTAAGCTACGGACAGCCGACGATAGATACCGTTAAGGTAACGGGCAAGAATGAGCTGACGCTCACATTTAAAAATACCGAAGGTTTGAAGATCGCGACCGGTACAAAGAGGATAGGCATAACAAATGTATCCGGCGGCGGATATGAAATACAGCTTGGCGATCTCAAAAAGGAGTTTACCGTTCGTAACGGTGCAAGCGAGACAATAACAGCTTCAAACAGCGCAGCCATGGGAACAGCGCTGACTGTAGCAAATGCAGAGATAAAAGACGACACAACGGTCATCATCACCACATCGGAGGAACTTGAAGCTCCCGTGGCGGTGGATTGTATGTATGGCAAACGCTTCACCCCAACGCTTATTGACAGTACGACAAATGCGAGCGTCCTTGCGTTCTTTAATGTTATTGCCGACAATAACGGCGTAATAGACGATCCCGAACAGCCTGAAAATATGTTTGGAAATGAGTTCAACGAAATAAAGGCATTTAACACAAGCTCGCTTCCGGAGACCGACATCGGCGATACGGGCTTTAAGGTATCTACATCAAGCTCAAATTATAATAATGTAGCGGTAATGAGTGTTGCCACAAAGGGCGGAACGGGATATTATCCGTACGGTGCAGGGCTGCCCGACAACGGCTATTTCCTGTTTTTCGGATCGGGCGGAAACAGCAATGTTACCGCGACCATAAAGCTGCCGGAGCAGGCTTTGGCGGGGGAGTACATCACTATAACATACGCAAAGCCATACGCGACCAACAATGACAGCACGAACCGCAGTGCCGGAAATGCGAATACTATGCGTATGGGTAGTGAGAGCATTGATGTACAGGCGACTTGTGATTACGACAAATGGTATACATCAACGATCAAGGCTGTCGAAGCTGTTTCGCAGATAGACATAACACTTGGAAAATGGAGCGCATTGGCTGTGTCATCGATAAAAGTATCAGCGGATGCGCCCGATGAACCGGAAACGCCGACAGTCGCACCGACAGCGGAGCCGACGGCAACACCGTCGGGCGATGATGCCGTATATACATTCGGCAGCTCATATAATGAAATAAAATCATTTGTTACCGGCTCAATGTCAAAGACAGCTATAGGCAGCACCGGCTTTTCAATATCGACAGACGGATCGAACTATAACAATGTTGTAATAAGGAATCAGACCGCGGTAAATTCCGGCTATTATCCGTATAGTGCAGGACTTCCCGATAACGGCTATTACCTGTTTGTTGGCTCGGGCGGAAACGGCAATGTCACATCGGAGCTGACGCTCCCGTCAGCGGTCGCGGCAGGCAAATATATGAGGATAACATACGCAAAACCAAAGGCGACTAATAACGGCAGCGCGTTCAGGAATGAGGTCAATAATGATCTGGCATTGACAATAGGCAGCGAAACGGTAGATCTCAAAGCAAACTGTGAATTTGATACATGGTATACAACAACGGTCAAGGTATCTGAAAAGGTATCAGAGCTTAATTTATTACTCGGCCGCTGGAGCGCGATAGCGATCTCAAAAATAGAGATCATCGATAGTGCCGATATGCTTACTTTATCTGCAACGGCTGATGAGAAATATATATTGAACGGACAGACAGTACAGTATACCGCGAATGTATATAACAGCATAACAACGCTTATGGACGGAGCAGATGCTGTATTCTACGGCAGCATCGGATCAGGCGATGTATCGTGGTCCGTAAACGGATACGAAGGCGTATCGATAGACGATAGCGGACTCTTTAGAATAACAGATCTTGCATCGCCCGGAACTGTTACCGTAACAGCGACAGCAAACGGTATATCAAAGAGCATTACTCTTATACTGAAGGAAGTAACAGACGCGACAGGAGTTAAGATAGTGGGTGATGAAATGGTAAATAAGGGTGAAACATCAGAATTTAAAGCGATACCCACTGTCGGTGGAGAGGTTCTTTCAGAAAGAGCTACAAACTGGAGCATAGACGGCAACTCCTTGGGCTGCACGATAAATAACGGAATTCTTACGGCAGGAACAACGGCAGGCAACATAACTGTCAGAGCAACACTCGCGGCGGAAGGCAATCAGGTAACGGCAGGCGTTACCGATACATTTATCGTAACAATACGAAATGACAGCGTGACATCGCCGTATACCATAAAGGGCATATTCCTAAAAAACTGCGCTTCAGATCTTAGCATGGCAACGGGCATTGACGGTATAGTTGTAGACACTGACGCGGTATTATCGGGATATAAAGCGATCGTAAAAGCACTTGATGGCAATGGAATAGCCATAGCTGCAACATCTGTTTCGCTTGACGTCGCGGCAGAGGGCGTTACGGAGATAAAAACGCCGTTAGCATTTACCGGCGCATCACTTGTAAAGGCGTATATAGTAAACAGCAGTGAAGAAATAGTATCGGATGCGATATATAAAACGACATTGACCGCATATAAGAATATCCCTCTTGTTTCCGACTGGATAACGGGCAAAATATCGGGTCTTGGCATGGATGCCGGTATTCTTTCGCCAAAGGGCGTGCCATATGGTGTAGATCCCAAAACAGTCGATATTGCGGATCTGAATGTAAGCTATACATACGACAATAACTACCCGGCTCAAACTAAGAATAATGTTCTTTGGTATAAGACGGGTGCATATCTTGCAAAGAGCGGAAACGACAGTAACAGCATTTATGATATGCATGCGGCGGACTGGGAGCAGAAGGCTCTGCCGATAGGTAACGGCTATATGGCAGGGATGCTGTTCGGACTGCCGGACAAGGATCAGATACAGTTTAACGAAGAGACTTTCTGGGCGGCGGGCTATAGAGGCGTACAGAGCAAGGTCAATACAAATAATGTAAACAAAAATATGAGCGAGGGCATCAACGGCTATATGAGCGTCGGCAATATATTTGTTGATTTCAATATGCCCAAGGGCGCGACAATAAACAACTATTACCGTGACCTTGATCTTGATGACGGAACAGCCCATGTAAATTATGAGTATAACGGCATCAAATACAGTCGGGAGTACTTTGCATCATATCCGAAAGAGGTATTGGTAATAAGATATACGGCAGATCGGGCAAATGCGCTCAGCTTTGATGTAGATCCCGTTCTGATGCATCCGGGTGATGCAACGGTAAAGGACGGAGAGATAACCATTGTGGGAAACCTCAAGGACAGTGAGCCGTATGCGTCCGGTGGAAATGCCGGATGGAATCAGCAATCGGATCTTGAATACTGCACTAAAATTAAGGTGATCGCAGATAACGGAGAAGTAACGGACGGATATAACAGCGTAAGCGTTTCGGGTGCAACGAGCGTTACCATAATCGTTGCGGCTGCAACTGATTATGATAAGGATCAATTTGATCCGACCGACAACAGCAAGATACCGTATAAGAGCATACGGGGAGTACAAGCCGCGATAGACAAGGCAACAGCGCGAATGAACGGCGCATGCAAAATGACATATGAAGCGTTAAAAGCAGAGCATATGGCGGATTATCGCGCGCAGTTTGGCAAAGTGAAATTTAGTCTCACAGGCGATACTGTCTGCCAAACGCCCACAGACGAGCTTCAGAAGTCGTATGACAGGGTCATAAGCGGCTCGGAAACAGTTACATATGATGAGGATGCTTATGCCGCACTTGACAAGCATCTTGAGGAGCTTCATTATAGTTATGCTCGATATATGATGATCTCATCCTCACGCTCGACTACAATGCCTGCCAACTTACAGGGCAAATGGTGTCAGTCAACGGCTGAGATATGGGGCTCATGCTACTGCATAAACATCAATATGGAAATGAACTACTGGTTTGCCGGCGGTGCGAACCTGTCAGATAGCGGCAAATCACTTATACGCTGGTTCAACTCTCAGATACCGGCAGGAACGATAACCGCGAAGAACTATTACGGCGTAACGCCCAAATCATACAACGTCAGCGGAAACACGATCACATTCAAAGACAGTGATGCGGATAAAGATGATGTATTCATCATGCACACAAAGCAATCGATCATGGGAACGACAGATCTTACAGGATCAACGAGCATACAATCGGCAGGCAATACCGCATGGCTTGCGTATAATTTATGGGATCTGTATATGACATCGGGAGATAAAGAACTGCTTGAAAATGAGATATACCCGATAATGCGCAAAATGGCAAATTTCTATACACAGTATATGTATACCAACCTCAAGCGAACCACAGCAGATAACGAAACATATCCCGACGGCTATTACTATACGACATGGGAAGGTCGTTCGCCGGAGCAGGGGCCGACAGGCGAGGGAATAAAGTATGATCTGCAGCTTGTTGCCGGAATGTATGATTATACCATAGCGGCGGCAGAATTGTTAGGCGTTGATGCTGATAAGATCGCAGCGTGGAGAGAGATCAGAGATCATATGGAGCTACCCGTTGAGCTTGGCGAGGACGGACAGATCAAGGAATGGAAGCAGGAGACAAAATATAATCAGGATGCCGACGGCAACACTCTCGGTGCCGAGGATGGCAGACACAGGCATATCTCTCACCTTGTAGGTTTGTATCCCGGCACGCTCATAAACCGCGACACTCCCGAATATATTGAAGGCGCAAAGATAGTTCTTACAAACCGCGGCGATGAGTCAACGGGCTGGTCATGCTCAAATAAGTTCCTGTTGTGGGCAAGGACGCTTGACGGGGACAAGGCGCTTGAGCTGTTCCGTTATCAGCTTGCAAAGAGAACGTACTCAAATCTCTTTGACACCCATGCGCCGTTCCAGATAGACGGAAACTTCGGCTCGGCGGCAGGCGTTATGGAGCTTTTAATGCAGTCGCAGACGGGTGATATATACATCCTTCCGGCACTTCCGAGCGTATGGGAGAGCGGCGAGATAAGCGGAATAAAGGCAAAGAACGGCGCGGAGGTAAGCATAAAGTGGACGGACGGGAAAGCTACTGAGATAAAGATACTTCCCACGATCGACGGCGATGTGACAATCGGTTATGACAAGGGCAATATCACGGCTCTTGGCGGAAGATCGATCAGTTTTACGGACGGTAAATACACGATCGCCAACGCGAAGGCAGGCGAGGTATATATCTTTACCGATGATGAGCTTGAAAGAAGTATAACAGATCTGACAGCGTCTCATGTGACGGCTGTCGGTCAGAGCGGTGACACGCTCATAATCGCCGGCTACGACGAGAAGGGGAAGATGGTGAAAGTGACGATCCCCTCAAGCTTTGATACCGATATATCGGGCTTTGAGGAATGCGACAGGATATGCGCGATGATCTGGAACGGTTTTGATGAAATGATCCCCTATGCTTACGCCGAATACAAGGCGAAATAATCATATAAGATAACAGGGTGTGCCAAGCGGCACACCCTTTTTTGCTTTATAAGAAATTGCTTTCTTATAAAGTAAAAAATGATTTAATTGCCCGTGCGAAATATCCGACCTATGGTCGGAAACG
>CAJONM010000128.1 GCA_905235885.1 uncultured Clostridia bacterium | reverse complement strand
CGTGGGGAGTGACATATTGGCAATAAGTGAGCATATAATTATACCGATATACGGCAAAGCGGACTCCCTGAACGCCGCCGTTGCCGCGGCGGTAATCATGTATGAGGCTGTACGGCAAAGGGGAGGGCTGCCAAATGGCGGATAGAGTTTACTGGGTATGGCTTGCGCTGAAAGATGAGATCGCGCTGCATGACCGCGTTGGTCTGGTGAATTATTTAGGCGGCGCAGAGGCCGTTTATGATCTTGAGGATTATACCGGTGTGATCAATGTTTCGCCTGAGCTTGAAAAGCTGCTTTCGGACAAATCGCTTGAAAAGGCGGAAGAGGTATGCCGAACGATAGACGAGATCGGCGGATACATAATCACGCCTGATGATGAGGAATATCCTCGCAATTTGAAAAATATTGCCGTTGCACCATTGGCGCTTTACTGCAAGGGACAGCATATAAATTGGAATGAATCGTTCGCCCTTACCGTTGTCGGAACAAGGTATTGCTCCGATTACGGGCGCAAGGCGACAGATGATATTGTCGCATCGCTTGCTCAATACGGTATCATCATAGTAAGCGGAATGGCGCGAGGGATAGACTCCGTTGCTGCACGCGCCGCGCTGCGCGTTGGCGGAATTACGGCGGCGGTGCTTGGCAGTGGGCTTGATGTTATATATCCGCCCGAACATAGTCTGCTATATGAAGAGATATCCGAAAGCGGCGTTGTCATAACGGAGTTTCCGCCCGGTACTCCGCCGCTGAAGCAGAATTTTCCGCAGCGGAACAGGATAATGGCAGGGCTTTCCTTAGGTTTGGTGGTCGGACAGGCACCGCAAAAGGGCGGTTCGCTGATAACGGCAAATCATGCCATCGAGGAAAACAGGAATGTATATGTAATACCATCTGACATATACGACGAGGGATTTACAGGCTCTAACAGGCTGATAAAGCAAGGCGCAAAGCTCATAACCTGCGCCGAGGACATAATAGACGATTTCCCGTATCTTGATCTGAAAAAGAAGGAAGAGGATAAGATACCCGTAAACCTTGAAGGGCTTAACGAGACGGAGATCGAAATAGTAAAGGCTTTAGCCGAGCGCAACGCTCATATAGATGAGCTGTCGCGTATTGTCGGAATATCGAGCGGCGATCTTGCATCGATACTTTTGATGCTTGAAATAAGCGGCGTTGTAAAAAAGCAGGGCGATAATGTTTACGGAATAAACTTTAGTGAAAGGATTTAGCGTTAAATGAATAAATTACTTATTGTGGAATCTCCGGCAAAGGCAGGGACAATACAAAAATATCTCGGTGCAAATTATAAGGTGGTTGCATCAATGGGACATGTTATTGACCTGCCGAAAAGCTCCTTAGGTGTCGATGTTGATAACAGCTTCGCACCGAAATATATAACCATACGCGGCAAAGGAGAGCTGCTTGCGTCACTGAAAAAGGAAGCAAAAAAGGCAGATGAAGTATTGCTTGCAACCGACCCGGACCGAGAGGGAGAAGCCATAAGCTGGCATCTGGCAAGGGCGCTTGATATAGACCCGTCATCAAAATGCAGAGTTACATTTAATGAGATCACAAAAACCGCCGTTAAGGATGCGATAAAGCATCCCAGAGCGATAGATATGCGGCTCGTTGACGCGCAGCAGGCGCGGCGCGTGCTTGACAGGATAGTAGGCTATCAGATCAGCCCTATACTATGGGAAAAGATAAAGCGCGGTCTGAGCGCCGGAAGAGTGCAGTCGGTTGCGACAAGACTAATATGCGACCGCGAGGAAGAGATACTTGAGTTTGTTCCGGAGGAGTTCCATACGATAGATGTTAAGCTGCGCGATAAAAAATCACGCAAGCAGTTTTCGGCCAGATACTACGGAGAGAACGGAAAGGAGCGAAAGCTCCGTTCCTTTGAGGAGGCAGAGGCGGTCACAAAAGATGTTACCGATGCCGAATTCACTGTCGAAGGCATAAAGGAAGGAATGAAGAAGCGCAATCCTCAGCCGCCGTTTACGACAAGCACATTGCAACAGGACGCGTCAAGAAAGCTGTCGTTTCAGGCGAGCAGGACAATGAGCGTCGCGCAAACGCTGTACGAGGGTGTAAGACTGGGCGGAAGATTAGGCACGATAGGTCTTATAACATATATGAGAACCGATTCACTGCGTATAGCAGTGGACGCGCTCGGCGAGGCAAAGTCATTCCTTACCGCGCAATACGGTGCGGAAAATGTCAGATTACGCCAATACAGATCGAAAAAAAGCGCTCAGGACGCGCATGAGGCTATACGCCCGACATCTATAAGGATAAGACCCGACGACATTAAGGATAAGCTTACGGCGGATCAATATAAGCTGTATAAGCTTATATGGGAGCGATTTGCCGCAAGTCAGATGGAGAGCGCGGTCTATCATGTAACGAGCGTTGACATAACCGCCAACGGACATCAGTTCAAGGCTACAGGCTCCGAGCTTAAATTTAAAGGATATATGAATGTATATATCGAGTCGGACGATAAAAAGGAGGAAAAAAGCCAGACTATACCGCCGCTTGAGGAGAGTGAAAAGCTGGCGTTCGTAAGCATAGACAGCAAGCAGCATTTCACACAGCCGCCGGCAAGATTTTCCGACGCGTCCCTTATACACGAGCTTGAGGAAAACGGCATAGGCAGACCGTCAACATATGCGCCTACTATATCGACGATCGTATCGCGCGGCTATGTGCAAAGATCGAAAAAACAGCTTGTCCCCACCGAGCTCGGTATCCTGACAACGGATCTTATGAAGGATAATTTCAAAGATATAGTTGATGTTGCTTTCACCGCACACATGGAGCAGGAGCTTGACGATGTAGAGGAAGGAAAAACCGGCTGGGTAGCCGTTTTATCCGATTTTTATCCCGACTTTGAAAAAACATTGTCAAAGGCAAAGCGCGACATAGAAAAAGTGGAGATAAAGGATGTCGTATCGGATGTTCAGTGCGAAAAATGCGGAAGAATGATGGTATATAAGGTCGGAAGATTTGGCAAATTCCTTGCCTGTCCCGGCTATCCCGAATGCAAGAACACGAAGCCGATACGCGTTGGAACGGGAGTAGCATGCCCCGACTGCGGCGGCGAGATCCTTACAAAGCAGACAAAGAAGGGGAAAAAGTATTTCAGCTGTGAGCATTGGCCAAAATGCGAATTTACAACATGGGATACACCGATAAAAAGCGAAAAATGCCCCGACTGCGGCGGAATATTGTTAAGGCATTTCGGCAGAGGCGCAAGGATATATTGCGCCAACAAGGAATGCAAATACGAAAAAAAGAGAAAAAAGAAAGCGTGACCATATAATATGGAAAAGGTAAAGGTGATAGGTGCCGGTCTTGCCGGCTGCGAGGCGGCGTTGCAGCTTGCAAAATACGGCATAGAAACAGAGCTTTACGAAATGAAACCGCATAAATATTCTCCGGCGCATCACAGTGACGCGTTCGCCGAGCTTGTGTGCTCCAATTCACTCAAGGCGGAGCGTATAGAAAACGCCTGCGGACTTTTGAAAGCGGAAATGCGTCTTTTCGGCTCCGTCATGATGGAGGCGGCGGATAAAAGCCGCGTCCCGGCAGGCGGTGCGCTTGCGGTGGACAGGGAGTTATTTTCCCGATATATAACCGACAAAGTAAAATCAGAGCCTCTTATAACCGTTATAAACGAGGAAGTAACATCCATAGATACCGATCAATATACCATAATCGCCACAGGGCCTCTTACATCGGAAGGGCTTTCAAAAGGTATATCGGAGCTGACGGGAATGGACGGATTGGCGTTTTATGACGCTGCCGCGCCTATCGTAACGGAGGAGAGCATAGATAAAACCAAGGTGTTCCGCGCGGCGCGATACGGCAGAGGAACGGCGGATTATATAAACTGTCCCTTGACAAAGGAGGAATACACCGCGTTTTATAATGAGCTTACAGGTGCAGAGACGGTGCAGCTGCACGATTTTGAAGGCGCGGAGGTCTTTGAGGGGTGTATGCCTGTTGAGGTGATGGCAAAGCGCGGATTTCAAACGCTTACATTCGGACCGCTCAAGCCTGTCGGGCTTGTTGATCCGAAAACGGGGAAGGATAACGCGTATGCCGTTGTTCAGCTCAGACAGGATGACGCGAGCGGCTCGCTTTATAACATGGTCGGATTTCAGACAAACCTGAAATGGGGCGAACAGAAACGGGTATTTACAATGATACCGGGGCTTGAAAATGCGGAGTTTGTCAAATACGGCGTAATGCATCGGAATACATATATCAATTCACCGATGCTATTGGATAAATATTACCGAATGAGAAAGCATCCGAAAATATATTTTGCCGGACAGATAACAGGCGTGGAAGGATATGTCGAATCGGCATCAAGCGGAATAATGGCAGGATATAACCTTGCCGCTGTACTTTGCGGCAGGACAGCGCCGGAGCCGAGCCCGCAAACGGCGTCGGGAGCTTTGGCACTTTATATATCCAACAGCGCAAATACAAAATTTCAGCCGATGAACGCGAATTTCGGCATAATACAAGGACTTGATACGCGCGTTAAAAATAAACAGGAGCGCTACCGGCTCATCGCAGAGCGTGCGCTCGGAGTGATTTCAAACAGGATAAAGGATGGAGGGTATTGATATGTCATCTGAAAATTTAAAAAAGAGCGAGGACAGAGCAAAGGAGACTAAGGTCCAAAAGGTGTTGCTTATAATAGTGATAGTCGTTGCAATAGCTGTAGCGGCGATCGTCGTTGTAAGCAAGAGAGACCGGACCACGCCGCCTGATACGGCAAAGGTCGAGACGGAGGCGGAGGTATACACTCCCACTTTTATGTATTTTGTAACGACAAAAGACGAAAACTATGATGAATATATGGCTGTTCTTGAGGAAGTAAAGTCTGAATATGAGGGGACGGTAAAATTTGATGTTGTGGATATTGACGAGGAGTCAGACGCAAAGGATCGCTTTGGCGACATAATCGCGCTCGGCACTCCGTCGCTTATAATGCTCAACACACATAATGATCCGTGCGCATTTATGGGCGAATGCGTTACAAAGGAGCAAATGACAGAAAGCATCGCAAGAGCAACCGGAAATGAATAAACCGCGCGCCGCCTGCAAAACATAAGAATAAATTTATGTTTTGGAGAGGTGCTAATATGGGTATCAGAACAGATCTGGCGGTAGAAGCGCATGAAATGTCAAGAAACGATGCGGAGAAGATCGAGGGCGTAGAGCTTTCAAAGACCGAGCATGGCAAAATATCACGAACGGTAGTCGATGTCACAAATGATGAGGGCGCGAAAGCCATAGGCAAGCAGAAGGGTCGATATATAACGATAGAGGCGCCCGATCTTAAATACAGTCTTGATGACTATGAATATGTGTGCAATATGATAGCCGATGAGCTGCGACAACTTTGCGTGGGCGAGAAAACGCTAGTTGCAGGACTTGGCAACAGGGATATTACTCCCGACGCGCTCGGCAGCGAGACTGTAAGCCGGCTTATCGTGACGAGCCATATCAAAAAACATATGCCGGACGCGATAGGCGAGGAATACAGCGATGTTTGCGCCATTGCTCCGGGTGTAATGGGAACGACAGGTATCGAAACACTTGATGTTATAAAGAGCGTGTCAGACTCTGTAAAACCCGATACGATAATTGCCATAGACGCGCTTGCAGGCGCGGATATAAGCAGAGTATGCACAACCGTTCAGATCGCTGATACGGGTATAGCACCCGGATCAGGTGTCGGCAACGATCGAGCAGGTATAAATGAAGAAACTCTCGGAGTAAAGGTAATAGCAATAGGCGTGCCTACCGTTATCGCGGCGGAGCTTATATCGGGCGGCGATCTGCCCGATGAATTTTCATCGCTTGTAGTGACAACGCGCGATATAGATCTTGTTATAGAAAGAATGTCAAAGACGATCGCAAACGGCATAAATATGGCATTGCATAAAAATCTTACATTCAGGGACATTGAGAGTATTATAGATTGAAAGGGGTTCATGGTTGTAACAATGGAAAATGTAATAATAAACGACAATGTCAGTCTACACTATATAAGTATGACGAAGCTTAAAACCACATCTGCGGCGATATATATACACAGACCGCTTAATAATGAAGAAGCGTCTTATAACGCTCTTTTGCCGTCCGTATTGAAAAGCGGAACGGAACTTTGCCCCGACAGGGAGGCTGTCGCGAAATATCTCGGAAATCTTTACGGTGCGACCATGGGCGGAACGACTCTCAAGTGCGGTGAGGATCATATTATATATTTTGACGCGGAAACGATTTCCGACCGCTATGCCCCGGAGGGAGAGCCGCTTACGGCTGATCTTTTAAATCTTCTGATGTCTGTCATATTTGCGCCGAAGCTGCAAGACGGCGCGTTTGACAAAAAGGTGGTAGAGCAGGAGAAGATCAATGCCGCCGACAAGATCGATGTGTTCATAAACGATAAAAGGCTGTACGCGTCATCCAGATGTCAGGAGGAAACGGCGCGCGGCACTGATTTTGCCATAGGAAGACTCGGAGACAAGGATGTAATAAGCTCCATCACGCCAAAGACGCTGTATGACCATTACAGAGCGATAATAACATCATCGCCCATAGATATATATTTATGCGGAGACGCGGACATAAAGGCGGCTGAAACGGTGATACGCCGTTACACTGATAAGCTGTCTTTTACGGCTGCACAGCTGCCGAAAACGGACATACTCCAAAGAGACATAACCGAGCTTCACAATGTATCTGAGGAGATGGATGTAACTCAAGGCAAGCTATCAATGGGCTTTTTAACGAATGTCAAGCCTAATGACAGCGATTATTACGCGCTTGTCGTTTTTAACAGCGTATTCGGCGCAGGCGCGCATTCAAAGCTTTTCAACAATGTGCGCGAAAAACTTTCGCTGGCGTATTACGCATCGTCACAGCTTGAGCGGTTCAAGGGAATGCTTGTCGTAAACGCAGGAATAGAGTTTGATAAGTTCCGGAGCGCGTATGATGAAACGCTTGCGCAGCTAAAGGAAATACAGAACGGGAACATAACCGAGCATGAGTTTAATTCGAGTATAAGCTCGATAATAAATACATTCAATTCGTATTATGACGATCAGCGCGCATTGGCGACCTGCAACCTTATGAACAAAATTGCCGGTACGGACAAGACGCTTGACGAAATGATAGAAATCGTAAAGAGCGTAACTGTGGCCGATGTCGTGGCGGTATCAAAAAAGCTTATGCTTGACACTGTGTATTTTTTAAAGGGACGCGACAAATAAGTTGACTTTTCTTGCAACCGAGAGAGGAGATAATAATTATGGAGATGCGGATAACAAAGAGCGATATAACGGGTGAAACGCTGTATTCGGGAGTACACGCTTCGGGACTTGGCATATATATGATACCGAAAAACGAATACAGCAGCGCATATGCTATATTCGGAACGAGATACGGCTCAGTTGATTCTGATTTTATTGTTCCCGGACAGACTGAGGTAACTCATGTGCCGGACGGTATAGCGCATTATCTTGAGCATAAGATGTTCGATCAGCCCGACGGCAGCAATGTTTTTGACAAATTTTCAAAATACGGCGGCAGCGCAAATGCGTTCACATCGTTTAATATGACGGCATATCTCTTTACCGCTACGAATAATTTTGAAGAAAACCTGCAAACGCTTTTGGATTATGTGCAAAGCCCTTACTACACCGAGGAAACGGTCGAGAAGGAACGGGGTATAATCGGGCAGGAGATAAAGATGTATGACGACAGCCCCGGCTGGAAATTATTTTTTAATTTCGTAAACTGTCTATATAAGGAGCATCCGATAAAAAAGGAGATAGCCGGCACGATAGAGAGCATAAGCCATATCACCGCCGATTATCTTTATAAATGCTATAACACATTTTATAATCTGACGAATATGGCGCTTGTGATAGTGGGGAATATCGACATTGACAGGACGATAGCCGTAATAGAGTCGGGGATAAAGAATAACAAGCCGTTCGATGAGCCGATAAAGAGAATACACAAGCCGGAGCCGCCTGAGATCGCAACAAACTACAGCGAAGAGAGCATGGCAGTAGCAACGCCAATGTTTATGATCGGCTGGAAGGATAACGATACAGACAAACACGGCAGCGAACTTCTTAAAAAGGAAATAGAGATAACCATTCTTTTGGATATGCTTTTCGGGAAAGGGTCAGAGATATACAAAAAGTTATATGATATGGGTCTTATAAACAGCAGCTTTTCCGTTGATTATATGTTTCAGAGCGACTATGGCTTTACATCGCTTGACGGCGAGTCCAGAGAGTCGCAAAAGGTATATGATATAATTATGGACGAGCTGTGCCGTGTAAAGGAGCAGGGCTTATCCGAAGCAGACTTTGAGCGCGAGAAAAAGGTCGTATGGGGACACTATATCCGCTCTCATAACGATATAGAGGATTATGCCGGAACATTTCTGCAATTTTCATTTATGGATATTGATTATTTCAATTTTTATGATGTGTATAAAACGATATCCTTTGAGGATATAAAGCGCAGGTTCCAGGAGCATTTCCGCTCCGACCGCGCGGCGTTGTCGGTAATAAAGCCGATATGATGCCTATAAGCGGCATCATACATATTTGTAACAGAAGTCAGAGGTCAAGACATGGATTATAACTATGTTCGTATGCGTAATGCCATGGCGGCAGGCAATACAGAAGATGCCAAGCACTATAAAATGATGTGCGAGAAAAAGACAGCAGCAAAGTCCACAGCCGTTCGCGGACTTGACATAGTGATCCTGCTTCTGCTTGCCGTTGCCACCGTTTTGGGTGTGTATGCGTTTCTGCTCTACAGAACAGACGATGCG
>CAJONM010000127.1 GCA_905235885.1 uncultured Clostridia bacterium | reverse complement strand
TGACCGGCATCGTCATAGCCTACATATCCCGGCGGCGAGCCGATAAGCTTCGATACGGCGTGCTTTTCCATATACTCGGACATATCTATTCGTATGAGCGCCTCCTCGTTATTGAACATGACCTCCGCAAGTGTTTTGACAAGCTCTGTTTTTCCCACTCCGGTAGGCCCTGCGAATATGAACGATACGGGGCGTTTTTCAGCCGTAATATCGGCTCTGCCGCGCCTGATGGCACGCGCTACGGCGCGTACCGCCTCATCCTGACCGATGACACGCCTATGGATGCGCTCCTCAAGCTTCAGGAGCTTGCGCGATTCATCCTCCGTAAGCCGATGCACCGGTATTTTCGTCCATCCCTCTATTACGGCAGCAATATCGTCAAATGTTATTTCCGCGTTCTTAGCGTTGTCAACATATTTCTCGCGCTCGGATTCAAGTGACATTATCTCATATCGGAGCTTTGCAAGCCGATCATAATCGACATTTCCCGCCGCGTTCAGATCATCGGACTCCGCCCGCATAACCGCAAGCCGCTCATCTATGCGCGTCAGCTCGTACAGGGCGCGGTTTCTCAGATTTACACGCGATCCGGCTTCGTCTATTACATCTATCGCCTTATCGGGCAGAAATCTGTCCGTTATATACCTCTCACTCATACGAACCGCCTGCTCTATTATCGCATCGCTTATCTTAACGGAGTGGAAATTTTCATAATAATCCTTTATCCCCTTTAAAATGTCGATGCTTTCGGCAACGGACGGTTCATCGACCAATACCGGCTGAAATCTGCGTTCAAGAGCGGTATCCTTTTCGATGTGCTTTCTGTATTCCGTAAGCGTTGTAGCGCCTATTATCTGTATTTCTCCCCTTGCAAGAGCAGGCTTTAATATATTCCCGGCGCTCATCGCGCCCTCGGCGTCGCCTGCGGCAACGATATTATGCACCTCATCTATTACAAGGATCACATTTTTTCTGTCCAGCGCCTCGCGCAAAAGCGATTTCAGACGCGCTTCAAACTGTCCTCTGAACTGCGTTCCGGCTACAAGCGCGGCAAAATCTATGAGGTAAAGACGCGCATCAAAAAGCTTGGGCGGCACATTCTTCTCAAAAATACGCATCGCCAACCCTTCGGCAACGGCTGTTTTTCCAACGCCCGGCTCGCCGAGCAATATCGGATTGTTTTTCTGGCGTCTGTTAAGTATCTGTATGACGCGCTCGACCTCAGCGTTACGCCCGACAACTCTGTCCACCTCGCCCAACGCTGCCTTTGCGGTCAGGTCGGTGCCGTATGTGTCAAGGATGCTTTTTTTATTCGATTTTTTCTCTGCTTTTTCGCGCTTGTTTGATTTTTTATCCGTCTTTTCTTCTCCTCCGCCAAACAGGTTGCCCATAAGCTGCGACAGCGGCGCGGTCATCGCTCCGCCCTCAAGATCCTCGTCTCCGTCAGGCTCACGCATCGACGCGAGCATTTCGCGCTCCGCCTCCTGCATCCCCTCAATTCCGCCCATGCTGTCTATAAACTCGTTCATTTGCTCGTTTATATTCTCTATATCGTCATCGCTTATACCGAAGCTGTTGAGCATCTTATCGACCGGGGCAAGCCCCAGATCCCTTGCGCATGAAAGACAATATCCGTTTGCGGTTGTATTATTTCCTTCTATCTTTGTAATGTACATGACCGCCGGACGCTGTCCGCATTTAATACACATTTCCATATCTGTATTCTGAAATCCTTTCCCATCAGACAGCAGCCGCGCTGCGATGTCTGCGTTTCCTTGTATGCTTTTTTGCGGACAGATCCATGCCCGGATATACTGCCCCACAGCTCATATCAAAGCATTCCTGTATCTCGTCGAAGGTCTCAAGACTGTAGTCCTCGGCGATGCGCAGAAACGCCGCCGCGCACGCATACGCGTCATCAAATGCCTGATGATGATGAAATTTTATATTCAAGGCCTCACACAGCATATTCAGTTTGTGCCGTTCAAGCTCCGGATATGCCTTTTGCGACAGCTTTACCGTACACATATAATTAAAGCTCGGCAGCTCAATGCCGTAATGCTCCAATGTTTTGCACAGAACACCCACATCAAAGCTTGCGTTATGCGCTACTATCATGCGGTTTTCTATCTTGTCCCTTATAATGTCCCAGTATTGGTCAAATGTAGGCTTGTCCGCGACCATGTCCGGCGTTATGCCGTGTATCCTCACATTATACTTATTAAATTCAAACGGCTCCGGGCGTATGAGTATCTCGCTGCGCTCTACTATTTCATTATCCTCCACAACGCACCAGCCGAGGCTGCACGCGCTCGTGTATTTTGATGTTGCCGTTTCAAAATCTATCGCTGTAAAATCCATATGGCACTTCCTTATCGGCTGTCTCTGTTAAAATAATTGATCTCTCCTGATGTAAGGTATCTCCATCTGCCCTGCGGCAGATTGCCAAGATTTACTATCCCCACTCTGTCGCGGCGCAGCTTTTTAACATCATGTCCCACCGCCTCGAACATTTTTCGCACCTGACGGTTGCGCCCCTCGCGGATAGTGATCTCAACGAGCGTCATACCCATATCTATCTCCAATATCTCGCATTTGGCAGGGAGTGTTTTTTTGCCGTCTACCGTTACGCCGCGCCGTATTTTGTTAAGCTCAGGTATCGTAAGGGTGCCTTTGAGCACGGCATAGTATTTCTTTTCCGACTCATATCGCGGATGGCTGACTCTGTTTGCCCATTCGCCGTCATTGGTCATCAGGAGAAGTCCTTCCGTATCGTAATCAAGTCTGCCGACAGGAAAAACGCGCGTATGTATCTCGTTCTTTACCAGATCGATAACTGTCGGTCTGTCAAGCTGATCGTTTGAGGTCGTTACATAGCCTTCCGGCTTATTGAGCGCGATATATATTTTTTTTGTTACGGTTTTAAGCAGCTGTCCGTCAAGCTCAACACTGTCGCTGCCTATCTCGACCTTAACGCCCTGCTCGGTAACGAGCCTGCCGTTTACCGATACCCGTCCCTGGGCAATCATCTGCTCAGCAGCACGGCGCGATGCCGCGCCGCTCATAGCTATGTATTTTTGCAATCTTACAATTTCTCCCATAGTGTAAAATCAGATCCTCCTATCCGAACGCGTTCCTTATAACATTCATAGCGTAAAACCAAAAGCAGTTCCTGACCGCCGCGATGCCTTTTTTCGCATTGAAATCGCGGTCGGCGATAATATTTACCTCGCCTATCTTCCCGGCATCGCCGTAAATTTCAAGCAGCCCGACCTTTTCACCGGAATTGATCGGCACATCAAGCTCGGACATCATACTTATCTTCATATAAAAATCGCTGCCGCGCTTGCTGTTTACCGGAATATCAAATCCCGTCTCCGCCACAAACGCGCATTCGCCACCATTGGCTGATATGTGCTTTACAGTCTCATTTTCATTAACAGCCCTGATCATTCTGCAGCTTGAAAATCCGTATTCAAGCATCTCCTTATGCTCCTGCCAATCGTTCGGTGAATTGAGCGTTACGGCTATGTATGTCACGCCGTCACGCCGCGCCGCGCTCACAAGGCATCGTCCGTCGGATTTTGTGTATCCCGTCTTTACGCCTATGCATCCGTCAACGCTGCGCAAGAGCTTGTTATGGTTTATATATTCGGTCGCGCCCTCCGTTCCGTCGGCGCGCGTATAGTGCGACATATACTGTTTTGTCGCGGTTATCTCGCAAAATTCGCTGTTGTTGAGGGCATAGCTCGTTATAAGCGCAAGATCATGCGCCGTTGTGTAATGCCCGTCATCATCAAGTCCGCTGGGGTTTTTAAAGCATGAGTCTTTTGCTCCGATACGCGCCGCCGTTTCGTTCATAAGCCGCGCAAATTCCTCAATTCCGCCGCTTACATGATACGCGATCGCAACAGCGGCATCGTTGCCGGAATTGAGCATCAGCCCATAGCAGACATCGCGCATGGGTATGACGGCATTCTCTTCAAGATATGCCGATGACCCCTCCTCCCTGACCGCCTCACCGGGTACGGTCACAAGCTCATTCGGGTCCGTCATCTCAAGCGCGACAATAAGCGTCATTATTTTCGTTGTGC
>CAJONM010000126.1 GCA_905235885.1 uncultured Clostridia bacterium | reverse complement strand
CTCCCAGCTTGTAGTTCTCATATGATTGATATATAAGATCCTCATAGCCGTCCGGCGCATATGTCTCAGCCTGCGCCTTTACATTAAGCTCTTCATCACCAAGCTCCTTGCCTTCGATAACGAGACACCACATATCCTTGTTAGCGTTGTAGTTAAGACGCTCTTCACCCTCGTAGCCGTCTATAAGTACCGGAACATCGCCGTCCATTTTGTATGTAACGCCTTCGATACCGTTCTGCATTTCAAATATATGATCGTTCATCCACTCGAAATACATAAGTACAGCCTCAGGATGTTCACAGTTGGCGTTTATACCCGATACAAGACCGAACGGGTTATCCTTTCTGCCGCCCTTGGGACCGATCACCGGATCAATATATCCGGGAAGCACCGTTACTTCCGCATCGGGAACATTTTCCTTCAGTGACGCGATTATATCAGGACTCTTTGTAAGATATAAACCGTATGTACCCGCCTGACCTGCAATGAACTGCTCCTTTGCCTTTGAGCCGTCCTTGTCAAGATACCATTCCGAGCTGATAAGCCCCTCATTATATATCATATTGTCGTACTTGAGCTGTTCCCTTACAGGCTCCCATGAGAGGGCGCAAACCGTAATATCGCTGTAGAGCGCATTATCATGCTCATCTAACGGGTACGGTCTGTACTTATATGCGCCATAGTTCGCATTTCCCAAAGATGTGGTAGTCGCAACGGTGTTAGCTCCACCAAGCTTCGCGTCACGGAACTTCTTGAGCATTTCAAGATACTCATCATCGCTTGTCGGCGCGCTTATTCCGAGCTTATCCATCCAGTCTTTTCTTACAAGCGTTACGAAATTATACGCATTCGGGCGTGTACCGCATACGAATTTCTTTTCACCGTCGAGATATGTGTACTGGTCAAGCTCCTTTGTGCGCTCATAAAACTTCGGTGCAAAATGCTCTACGAATTCGTTTGTAATATTCATAAACGCGCCCTGTCTTGCAAAGTTTACAATCGTCGGATAGTCATAGTTGAAAATTATATCCGGCTGATTTGCAGGCTTGCCCGCAAGACGCTGATTGAACTGCGTTACTTCATCGTTACGCGATATTGCTATAAATGTTACCTTGATGTTATGAGCGTCGCCAAACTGCTCCTGAACATATTTTGTCCAATAGTTTTTCGTTACATCCGGCAAACCCGGCTGCGCTCTGTCATATACAGGTATTTTGATCTCAATCTGCTCAGGATATACATAATCCGCTACCTGATCCTTCGGGATCGCTGCCATAAGCGACTCTAAATCAGTATTCGAGCTTCCCTTTTTGCAGCCGGAAAGTCCGACCGTCGTTGCGGCAGCTGTAGCAACCGCAATAATAATGCTTACGATTTTTTTCATATTTCTTCTCCTCTATGTTAAATTTTTACTACACTAACGCGTGAGATGGACGATTTTAACCTTTTACGGCACCTATCATTACGCCGCTTACAAAATACTTCTGTACGAACGGATAAACGATTATGATCGGTATAGTCGCGAACATGATCGTTGCCGCCTTTACGACCTCAGTAGCTGACTGCGCTTCACCGCCGCCGCCTTCTTGCGATAATGACGCGGAGGCAGAGGATGATACAAGCTGATAAAGCTTGAGCTGAAGCGGCTTGAGTCCTTCGGACTGTATGTAATACAATGCGTCACCGTAGCTGTTCCAGCGTCCGACCGCGTAAAACAGCGCGAGTGTTGCAAGAACGGGCTTTGACAACGGAAGAACGATCCTGAAAAGTATCTTGAACTCATCGCATCCGTCAAGCTCAGCTGCCTCTATAAGGCTGTCCGGTATTGAATTTTGTATAAATGTTCTCAGAATTATCATATTATATGCGGAGAACAATCCGGGCAGCATCAACACCCATAAGGTATCAAGTATATTAAGGTTATCCATAAGCAGGTACTCAGGGATAACACCGGCGCTGAAATACATAGTAAGCAGCAGCACCGTTGAAAACAGGTATCTTCCCTTCAGCTGCGGACGAGAAAGCGCGTATGCGGCAAATATCGTCACGACCATCCCGAAGAATGTAAACGCAATGGTAAGGAATGCGGTAAACCACAGCGAGTGCATCATTGCCGAGTCGCCTATTACGGTTTTGTATGCATTAAAATTAATATTTTTCGGTATAAGGAATACCTTATTCGCATATACGGCCGCGTTGCCGCTCATCGACATAGCCAAAACATGAATAAACGGTATAACGCATATCAATGCCAAAACGGTTATCAATGCGTAAATCAGGACGTCCGCGACTTTATCGCCGGCGGATTTTTTTATTTTTACAGCCATATCGCACCTCCTTACACTATTCCGCTCTCGCCCATCAACTTGGCGATCCTGTCGGCTATGAATACAAGCACAACTCCCACAAGCGACTGGAACAAGCCAACTGCCGTTGCAAGACTGTAATTCATATTCTGCAAACCTTCGCGATATACATAAATGGCGATAACGCTCGATATATCGGTTACATTCGTATTTGTCAAAGCAAGCGGTCGCTCAAGAGAGCTACCCATGATCCTGCCCAGGCTCATGATAAGCATTACAATGATCGTTGAGCGCAGACATGGCAAGGTGATGCTCCATATCTTTCTCCAGCGTCCGGCTCCGTCGACCGTCGCCGCTTCATACAGCTCGGCATCTATGCCGGTTATTGCCGCAAGATAAATGATCGTTCCCCAGCCCATGCTCTGCCATACGCCGATAAGCACATAGCTTGCAAGCCAGTGGTATTTTTCCGTCAAAAACGGGATCGCCGTACCGCCCATTTTCGTTATGAGAATGTTTATGTAACCCGTCGATGGATAGAATAGCTGCTGAGCAAGTCCGGCTATGATTACCCATGACAGGAAGTGCGGCAGATACATGACCGTCTGCGTTGTTTTCTTGAACCACTTGCAATGTATCTCATTAAGGAATATAGCAAGTATTACGGGAGCCGGGAAGCCCACACACAAATCGAGGATGTTAAGCAAGAGAGTGTTTTTCAGCGCGGAGTAGAAATCCTTGTTGGTAAACACATTCTTGAAAATATCCAAGCCTACAAATTGTGAGCCGGAAAAGCCCAAAAACGGCTTGTAATCCATAAATGCTATCGACAATCCTGCCAATGGTAGGTACTTGAAGACAAGCGCAAGAGCTAACGGTATAAACAGCAATACATAAAGCTGCCAACTGTTTTTGAGATGATACATAAATCCCTTTTTCTGCGAGGGCTTTATGACAACATCAAGTTTTTTCTCGGTTTTCATATCTGCCTCCTTAGATATTTTTCATTCTGTATCATTTTATCATATTTTCTCAAATTTGTAAATACTTTTTGTGCATTTTATCAAAAATCTTTACAATATCTCTGTTATTTAACATTATGCGATGAGATCGTCGCCGATACCGGAGGTAGATTATCCATGCGAACCGTAAGAGTAAATGCGCCCGAATTTCTTGTGGATCGAACAAATATTCTGTTTGTGCCGTTTTCGGCATACACATAATTTTTCCCTATTGTAGATACTCCGCTCTTGTCGCCGCCGAAATAATGCGATACTCCCTCGCTCTCGGGAGAGTGCTGGAAACAGCCTTTGCCGCATCCCGAATTATATCCGCCCAAAAGAACCCCCTCTCCCTCTGAGGAAAGATATATCTTATCATAATTCACATCGCATCTTACGCCATTTTTGTCTGTTACCTCAATATCAAAGTATGCTATATCCGCACCGTCGGCTTTCCAAACGGGCGGAGTATGTGCCGTTATCCTGATCGCATATGCCTCATAGCTGCGGTCTATTCTGTCCTCGGCAGCCATCATGCCGCTTTTGTCGTATGCTTTGGCGATGACAGCCTCACCTCTTGTAACATCGATACCGTCAAACCGATATATGAATGTGTTTTCAGGTGAACTGTTTCTGCCAAGAAGCACCTTTTTCCCATCTTCTATCATATACAGCTCAACGGTTGTGATATGCTCTGAGCATATCACATATACGCTTTTATTCTTCGGATCGCGTTTTTGCTTTTTATCGGTGGTGAACCTGTCATACGAATGATGCTCGTCTATGGCGGTATTTACCGTGCCGAAGCAGTTATATGTATCATCGGAATAGGCCGGATAGCTCCAATGCCCGACTATATGCGCCGCCGCGTTCGGAGACTGTGCCGCCTTTGTCGCCTCAAACATCTCCTTTGTCTGTCTTACGGGATCGACTCTGCCTGTCGTGCGGCAGTTTTCCGTACCGGTGTTGCGCGTGTGCATATTTGAGTCGGACCATATCATCATTGCCGCGCCCGTATATATGCTTTTACCATGTCCTACTCTGTTTATGTAATAGCTCTCGTATTCGCGTATATTGGAAACAGCCGCATCCTCCTGAGTGCAGCTCCAGAAATCATATCCGTCCAGCTTTACTCCTGTTTCGCCGTCTTTGTACACCTGCTTATTGACATATCCGTAATCCGGCGGAGAATACATATCCCATACGCGGCGTGGTGCTTCATCTCTTGCATATTCCTTTTCTATTATCGGTCCATATTTGCCGTTGACGCTCATCGCGCGCTTTGCGTCCTCGCCGTAAAAGCCGTACATCGTGCCGGCATAATTGCGCTCATAATCCATTTCCTCAGGCTCTGTAGCGGAACGCGCTCCGATAAAACGCATACCATAAGGATCCAAAGCATCGCGGAGCCGTACCATATCCATAGCGTTCTCCACACTGCCGACAGCGGAATTTCCCGTTTCCCAGAAAACAACGGATGGACTGTTTCTATAGTATATCATTACATCGCGCATTGCCTCGGTGCGCTGTGACCATTGTCGTCCCTCGAGTCCTCTTCCCTCTTTATCGCCGGCAGGGCATACCGCAATAACGCCATACTTATCGGAAGCGCGTACCGCCATCGGCTTTGGCGCAACATGCATCCAACGGATATAATTGGCATTGTTTTCTTTATAAAGCCGCATATCGTAATCCTGAAGCCATTCGGTCGCAGTGCCTACGACCGCCCATTCGTTAGTCGCGCGCTGGGCGTATCCCGTAAGCCATACCGGCTTATCATTGATAAGCAATCCACGATCACGATCGTATTCGATTTTTCTGAACCCGGTCACTGTTTTGCAAATATCAGCCGCATTTCCCCTATCGTCTCTGAGGATCGTGTACACATTGTACAGATACGGCTCGTCCGTTGACCAGAAATTAATGTTTTGCACTTCGTTTTCAAGACATATTCGAACGGTATCGGGTGTGTTTACCTTGGTTAAGCCGTTCGGAGCTTTTATATTTTCATCCGAATAAACATCCGCCTCAACCGCCGTTTCATATATTACTCCGGCATCACTTGCTTTTTTTACGGTTTGCACGCCGCTCTCAAATCGAGCTACGACATCATCTGATGCATCTGTTATGACTGTTTCGATATAATATTCCCCGTCGTGCAGAGATTCGTTTCTTATCTCCGTCTCAACACATATTACGGCTTTTTTCTTTTCAACATCAAAATCCTTGGCGTAAATATATACGCCTGTCGTCTTGAGATTATTATAAAGCGGAAGCGTCTGGTAAACGCTGCCTTTTATATGGATATATGCATTATATACAAGTCCTATCTGCGGCTCATTGAAATCCATGGTATTCCATACATACGGCACTCCGCCGCCGACAGTTGTTTTATAATTATCGGGAGTATATGATGATCCCCATTCCTGTGCCGGAACTGTTTCAAACGGTATCCTTCTCTCTGTACCGCGTGCGGTTGTCCCATCGTTGCATATGGCAATGACATTTTCCTTATCGGGCAGAACGAAGCTTGTTATATCAAAGCCCATCGGTGCTATCGCCGCCTCGTAATATCCGACCTTTTTACCGTTTACCCACACATACGCCGCTTGCCGTATCCCCTCAAGCTCGAAAAATACCTTGTTGTATTCCTGCGGTATGCTGAATTTTTTCCTGTAAAGCAGCACGCTTCTGTATCCGCCTCCGCAATCCATATTGGCTGTGGCAAACGAATTGACGCCGCCGCCTATACCGTGCGGAATGCTGACGGTATCCCAATTACGATCGTCATATTCCGGCTCATAGAACCGTTTGCCGCATTTGTCGGCTCTGCTCATGGCATCCCATATCTCTGTGTCTGTTTTTGTATCAAACACTTTCCATCCAGTATTCAAATTGTAATCGTGCGACAAGCTCTTTGGTAATGTGTATTTCATAGTTAGCGTCATTTAATCCTTTCATAATTATGAATTTATAGCATTTTATCTAATTATACGCCAAAACGCAAACAAAAACAACCACTATTTTCAAAATTCCTCTTGACTAATTGGCTATTTTATACTAAAATGTATATATATTAAAAGATATGGAGGTTTTCTTATGAGCAACTTTGAAAAAATAGCACCGTTTGCGGTATTGATCTGTGCCGTAATAGCATTGATCTTCTCATGCATCAATTTCTATTCGGTAAAGAGCAAGCCGGAGGGAACGGATGGGATGAAGAGCATTGGTGAAAAAATCCGCAAGGGCGCGATGGCGTATCTTAAACGCCAGTATAAGACAGTCGGAATATTCTTCGTGATAATGTTCATTATACTTGTGATCCTTTCGTTTACAGGCTTCCTTACAAAGTTTGTACCGTTTGCATTCCTTACCGGCGGTTTCTTCTCCGGTCTTTCGGGATTTATAGGTATGAAGATGGCTACATATGCCAATACGCGAACTGCCGAGGGATCAAGACATGGACTTAATCAGGGTCTGAAAATAGCATTCTCGTCAGGCTCTGTTATGGGACTTACCGTCGTAGGTCTGGGACTGCTTGATATAAGCATATGGTTCATTCTTCTCAAATTTGTATTCAAGCTTGAGATCAATGACATAATGGCTGCAATGCTTACATTCGGAATGGGCGCAAGCTCGATGGCGCTGTTTGCCCGTGTGGGCGGCGGCATATTTACAAAGGCAGCCGATGTCGGCGCCGATCTCGTAGGTAAGGTAGAGGCAGGCATACCTGAGGACGATCCGAGAAACCCGGCATGTATAGCCGACAATGTAGGCGACAATGTAGGTGATGTTGCCGGCATGGGTGCCGACCTTTACGAATCGTATGTAGGTTCAGTCATCTCCTGCGGCGCGCTCGCGGCAGCGGCAGGGCTCGGATTTAACGGTGTTCTCGTTCCTATGCTCATAGCGGCAATCGGAATACTTGCATCAATAATAGGCACATTCTTTGTTTCAACAAAAGAGGGCGCGACTCAGAAACAGCTTTTAGGCTCGCTGCGCCGCGGAACATATATAAGCTCAATACTTTCCGCCATAGGCGCGGCTGTATTGATATTCACCCTGCTTCCCGAAAACTCAAATGTTTTCTGGGCGGTAATATCGGGACTTCTTGCAGGCGTGCTGATAGGCTTCTTTACGGAGTACTACACATCTGATTCATATAATCCGACGAAAAAGCTGGCATCATCATCACAGACAGGCTCGGCCACCATCATAATCGACGGTATCGCGCTTGGAATGTCATCAACGGCAATACCCGTTATCATAATCGGTATATCTATCATCATAAGCTTCTTTACAGCCGGCGGTCAGTCAAGCTTTGCAAGCGGACTTTACGGTGTAGGCCTTTCGGCTGTAGGTATGCTCTCAACGCTTGGTATCACGCTTGCTACGGACGCATACGGTCCTGTAGCCGATAATGCCGGCGGAATAGCTGAGATGTCAGGGCTTCCCGGCGAGGTAAGGCAGAGAACAGATGCTCTCGATTCACTCGGCAACACGACTGCTGCAACAGGCAAAGGCTTTGCTATAGGCTCTGCCGCTCTTACGGCTCTTGCGCTTATCGTTTCATATACGGATAAGATAAAAACTCTCGCACCCGACAAACTGCATCTTGAAATCACAAACCCCGCAGTTTTGATAGGTCTTTTCATAGGCGCTATGCTACCCTTCCTCTTCAGCGCTATGACGATGAAAGCAGTCGGACGTGCGGCACAGAAGATCGTTATCG
>CAJONM010000125.1 GCA_905235885.1 uncultured Clostridia bacterium | reverse complement strand
TCCATCAACTGTTATCGAGCCGGAGGTTGGCGTTTCAAGCCTGTTTATGCAACGCAAAAATGTAGATTTTCCCGTTCCTGACGGGCCGATGATCGCGATGACCTCTCCTGCGTCAATATCCGCGCTCACGCTCTTGAGTGGCACGATGTTGGGGTATTCCTTTCTAAGCTCTCTTATCTCTATCAAGTGCATTTAGTCCACCCCCTCTATCTTTCTCTCGTTGTGCTTGTTATCGTCCCATGTGATTATAAGCCCGACCAGCTTCGCAAGCAGCCATGTCAGCAGGAAGTATATTACCGCCGTCGCTATAAGAGGGAAGAATGCCTCAAGCGTGCGGCTTCGTATCAGGTCGCCTGCCCTTGTAAGGTCAAGGACAGCAATATATCCTGCCATGCTCGTTTCCTTCAGCAATATGACAAGCTGCGATTTGATCGTCGGGAAATATATCCCCTTCGCCTGCGGCAGCACTATCTTTCTGAATGTCTGTGCCTCGTTATAGCCCAGCGCAAGCGCCGCTTCGCGCTGCCCGCCGTCTACCGCCTGTGCCGCATTCCATACCGTACCGAATACGCGCGCACCAAAGATCATCGTAAATCCGATTATCGCGGCAATTATCGAGGGCACATCAAACGCGCCGAATATGATGTAGTATATCATCATAAGTATCACGACCGCCGGCACTCCTGCCATGATCGCACTGTATGCCGATATGATGCCGTTGACCGGCTTTATGCCCTTGCGGCGCAGAAATACAAGCCCGAATCCAAGCAGTATTCCAAGCAGACCGGAAGCTATTGTCATTGCAACGGTGCTTCCGAGACCCGACAGGATCGTCAGATATCTGTTCTCCTTGATAAAGGTGCGCTCAAAGCTTGCCTTTATGTTTTCAATGAATGAGCCGTCTGTCGCCGCGTTGCTGACCGAGCGGACGATCAGTATATATTTTGCCGGATAGTATTCTATGAAGTTGACGAGCTTCTTTCGCTCATCACTCATAACGATAGAGCCTGCGGCCACTTTTGCCTTGCCTGCCTGCACCTCAGCCATCAGGGAGGAGAACTCCATACCCGTGAAATCAATATGTACATCAAGCTCCTTCGCTGTCAAAAGCAGAAGCTCTATATCAAAGCCGATCAGCTTTCCGTCCTCGCCTGCATAGCTCATGGGCTCAAGCGTGTCACACACCGCGGCGTTGACCGTGCCGTTCTTTCCCGGCCAGTCCTGCTCGGGAACAGTCTTTACGCTTTCGTCCGTGCCCGTCCACTTGTCCCAAAGCTCCTTTTTCTTTTCCTGGGAAATGGTGTTAAATGCCTTCTGCCATGCGTCAAAATCCGGATCATCCTTGCTGAACGCAAAGCCGAAGCTCGTTACGCCGAGATCCTTCGGGAATACCGCCAGCTCACTGTCCTTGTTGGCCATCAGCTCACCGACGGCATTGTTCATAAAATATGCGTCTACCTTGTGCGACTTGAGTGCCATCTGCATATCGGCAGTCGCCGCGTAATACAGTATCTCCCCGACATCCGGCACCTTGCTTCTGACAAGCTCCTCAAACGGTGCTCCCGTAAGCATGGACACCTTTTTGCCGCCAAGCTCCGAAAACTCCTTGTATTCAGGCACTGCCTCCGACTTCTTCGGCGCGGCAAGAGCCGCCGATGCGGCAGCTGTGAACATAACGATCGTTACCATGATGATCGGCAGCCGCAAAATTTTCAAATACTTATTTTGCATAGTTTACCCTCTTCTTGAATTATTTCTCTATTAAACTCATAGACCGGCATTTTATTCCGTACAATAATTATAGCATTTCTAATGCGCTCTGTCAAGGCAGACATGGGGACGGTTCTCTTGTCTGCCCTTGTCTGTATCATTTGTCAACACAACACAACCGCGCTCTTGCCTTACAAACAAATTGCGCTTATCGACCGACTCAAATGCCATGATAAGCGCAATTTGTTTTGTAATGTCAATACGCTAATTCTACCGTAAAACTATGCTGTGCGCCGCTGGTTTGTACAGCTTGCTTCGCTTCCTCAAACGCCTGCGAGCTTGCTATGCTTTGCGTCACAACACTCTCACGGTCAAATAAGGATATATTTATTGCCGGTATGCTATATTTTTTCATTTACTTTTACCTCCTCAGTTTACACGCATTGTTTGGATAGGGTTACCGTTAACCACCGCCGTCAACGATTCTACATTGTCAGCAGCGGTATTTACCGCGACGCCAAACATTATCAGAACGGCACCGCTGAATACAGGGGAATCGCTCCACGCGCCCTCCTTTGAGGGCGTGTCGTTCACCATAACATCTATACTATCAATAGCAATGTCGCCCGGTAATAGCATGACGCTCCATGCAGATGCTCTGTCCGTGCCCTCTCCGAAGTCGCCCATATTTGTGTATGCCGCACTTGCCGGCGTCGGCTGCGAGATCGTTGAGTTGATCGATGTCGCACCTATATCATTATAGCCTTCATCGCCCGTTATCTTGTAATATACGGTATAGTTGCCTTCATTTGTTGCAGTCGGGATGTCCGTTGACCATGTTTGGTTGTCAAGGCTGTAGTAGATCGTTCCGTTTTCGACCACACCCGCACTGATAAGCTCTTGCGGTTCGCCCGTATATTTGGGGTTTTTCACAGCGGGCGCGGTGCTGACTGTCGGATTATTAGGCTCTAATGTAATATATCTGTTTGTCCAGGTAAGATCCGCGTGAGTGTGGGTCACCTTCCAATATTCATATGTACCCTTTGTTTTTACTGTATAGTGATAGTATGTGTTAAAACCCAAGAAGGATGTACGCACTGGAAATGACGGATCCGTCTCTTCATTATTATCATATTTGTATGTAACAATGATAGTATTGGGAACTGCCCATTCGTCAGTAGCGGTTATCCTGTCAACGCCACCCCTGAGAACGGTCGCAGATCCTTCGCCCTCAGTACCGTCTAATATACGATCCTGATAGCCGGAAGTACCGGAGGTATTATAATCCTTTGCATATGCAGCAACAGACAATAAAGAAATTGCTGCAATCGTCACAGCCAGTGTTCTTACAATTTTTGTTTTCATATGACCGAAAACTCCTTTCTTTTTTGTATTATTATAAAGTAATACATTCTATTTGTCAAGAGCTGTTTTTTCTGACTCAAATTTCTGGACTCCGGTCTCGGAATCATTCAAGCCGGTATAAATTGTTGTTTTCTTTGATTGACGATTCATACTGTTACCTCATTATACCAATAAACGCAGCTTCCCGTTTTGGTTATTTCTTCTTGCTTGCCTTGGCATTCTCTATTATCTCCGTTGTGAGCATATCATAACTATGATCATTTGTCAACACGAGAGAACCGTCCGCCTGTATTCTCGAAGCATAAAGAAAGGCTCCCCACCGCCGACGCAATGCCGGTAGTGAGGAGCAGTGTTTCGTTTAGAACAGCTGTCCCGGAAGCTTCAGTTTTTTCTTGATCGGGAATCCTTTGTCAAACTCTTCCACATCGGAATCGTCTACATAATACCCCTGCGGCGTCTGGTATACTCCGGTGATGCCGTCAAGGTATCCCGGAATCAGTTCCTTGCAGAGAAAGAACGAGTCATCCGCGCTTTCCGGAAGATCATGGTATCTCGCCCTTTTCACTCATATATTTATTTTCCTTTCGAGCTGTATTTTACAGACTTTCTATGTGTGCCGTTCTCATCCCTTACTATATTAGATCTGCGCTTCTTTTCCTCCTGCACTGAGCGGAATTCATCCTCTGTAATAATTGGCGGATGGCAATCCATTATCACATAATATAGCCATACAGCCTTTTTCCATATATGCCTACATTCATGCCCGGATCAACTCGCTTGGCCGGTATATATGAAACATTTGAGTTCATTTCAGAATTCCTTTCTTTTTAGCCTAATTATATCATATTTTGAAAGTAATGTCAAGTAGGCTATTATGCTTTGTTTTGAAAAGAAATCTACTATATATAGTGTTTTATGCACACTCTATTACTATATATTGCGTGACATCAAGACTACCGTCTCAACACTATTTCCATTGTCCCAATTCAACATATCGACTTCTTTTTCTCCGTAATATACAGGAAAGTTGAAGTAAATGCTTTTGATTATCCTGCCGCTTGGCTGGCGCTCAGGGAATATTTCAACCTTCTCAACAAAGCTTTTCATA
>CAJONM010000124.1 GCA_905235885.1 uncultured Clostridia bacterium | reverse complement strand
TTACTATATCGGGAGTCTTGTCCTTATTCTTTTGTATATTGTATACTCCATATCCGACAGCTCCTATGCAGCCTGCCGCTATGAGTACGGAAAGCGCCTTTATTGCGCCCTGCTTGCGTTTTTTGCTCTTGCGGCGCTTCTCTATTTCCTTGAGCTGCGCCTGCTTCTCCGCGCTCAACCGCTCCATTTGCATGCGTCTGTTCTTGTCGTTTTCGTCAAAAAGCTTGTCTATCTCATCGCCGCTCATGCTTTGCTCGGCAGCTTCCTCTGCCTCCTCCGCCGCAACTGCTGCCGCATCTTCATCGACCGGCTCTGTAACGGGTGCATCCTCAGCCGCTTCGGCAGTCTCCCGGATCGGTTCCTCCGGCTCCGATGTGTCTTCCACAACGGCAGCCTGATCGTACACGGCACCGCAGAATTGACATTCCGTCGCGTTATCGTCGATTTTCGCGCCGCATTTTCTACAAATCATCCTATATTCCTCCAATCCGTATTCTATGTCTATTATTATCTGCCATAAATTATATTATTATCCAAAAATAAAGTCAATAACACCGTCTTAACATTTTCGTTACATTTGATTACATTTGTTACAGCGCTTTATTCCTCGTCATTTTTCTCAAATGTCATATCATCGAGCTTTTGCAGCAGGTCAAAACGGTTTATTCCGGCAAGATATCCGACGCCGCATGCAGCTATCGGCACGACCACCATCAGCGCGATACCATAGATCGGTATGTTGCCCGAATCATTCACGATAAAGCCGTAAAACGGAGCGGTGACTATATAGAAAATGAAATTGACCGTTACCGAAAACAGCGTTGAAAGCCCGTTATCGGTACCGAATGCGATCCAGTTTATTTTATATATCACAACGCATACCAACAGAATTCCGCTTACCGCCGCGCCCCATAATATGCCGTATTTAAGATCAGGCTTGAGCGGCGTATAAGGTCTTGCATCAAATTCGCTGAGCTTTACGGAGGAGCTGTACATCAGCAGTCCGTAAACGATAGTAAATATACCCGATACTATATATTTTCCCGGCGATCCGGTCAGGAACGCATAAAACGCCACAGCCTCGAAAACGAGGCATATAAGTACCGAAATAAAATGACGCGCTATCATATATCCGAACTGGTATTTCCTTGTAATTTTAACAGAATCTCTCATAGCTGTAATCGTATATTCCTTTCAAATTTATTGCTGTACGCAGCTCAGCATCGCGCTTCTTCCGGCTGTATATCCGCTCGACCATGCCCATTGCAGATTATATCCGCCGCAATCGCCATCTATATCGAGCACTTCGCCGCACGCGTACATGCCACGCACAAGTTTTGACTCCAATGTCTCACTGTCAAATCCCGATGTCGCCGCTCCGCCGTGCGTGACCTGAGCGTTGTTCCAGGACATCGTACCCTTGATCTCAAACCGCCAGCATTTTATCATCGCAGCAAGCTTTTTTATCTCCTGACGCGACAGGTTCTCTCCGAGCCGCGACAGCGGCATTATCCCTGCCGACTTTAACATAGCCTGTCCGACGCGCTTATTGAGCATTCCCGTAAAGAACTCCTCAAGCGGAACATCGCCAAGCATCGACTTGCGCCGTGTCAGCATATCCGACAGCTCCGAAAAGCTGTATTCGGGCATTATATCAAGCTCTGCAAAGGTGCTGTTCCCCAAATACGCCGATAATGAAAATATGGGCGGTCCGGACAGTCCGTAATCGGTGAACAAGACCTCGCCGCGTTCTGAGCGGCTGCCTATTGTAACATTTGCGTTGACCTTTATCCCCTTGAGTTTTTTTACGGTTTCCGTTTCCGTTTTTATCTGCACAAGAGAAGGACTCAGCGGCGTTATCCTGTGTCCGAGCTGTCTGAGCAGCTCATATCCGCTCCCGTTTGAGCCGGACGCAGGCGCGGCGCAGCCGCCGCACGCAATTATCACCCTGTCGCATACCGCGTCATCTCTGCCGTAAAAACTCAGAGAAAATCCGTTCTTTGTCTTTGTTACGCGTTTTACATCGCCACCGCATTCGGTAATGGCCCCCGATCGCGCCGCCGCGCGCCTGAGCGCGTCAAGAACAGATGATGCCGTATCCGAATACGGGTACATCTTTCCGCCGTCCTCTTCCTTGAGTAATACGCCGATGTTTGAAAAGAAATCTATTGTTTCGTTTACCCAGAAGCTGTTTTTTACGCTGTTTATAAATTCGGGATGCTCTCCGTGGTAATTTGCCGTATCCGCGTACGCATTCGTTATATTGCATCTGCCGTTCCCGGTCGCGAGTATTTTCTTCCCCACGCGGCTGTTCCGCTCATAAATAACGACCTCCGTACCAGCTCCCTTTGCGGCTATCGCCGCCATAAGTCCGGATGCGCCTCCGCCCACTATCGCTATCTTCATGCGGTTTCACCTCCGAGAGGCATCGTATCTGCC
>CAJONM010000123.1 GCA_905235885.1 uncultured Clostridia bacterium | reverse complement strand
TCTAAACAGGTTGTGCGGTTAAGCGAACGCCGCGTACTCGTGTACGCAAGCGAGCGCACACCGTGCAAGATGTGACGAGATTTTTTCTAACGGCAGAAGCGATGCTTGCCTATTTGTATTATAAATTCCCTGCTCCATATCCACGCATTGGTGGCGGTACTGGGATTAAAATAGTATATGGCACCGCCGGAGGGATCCCAGCCGTTCATGGCATCGCTGCACGCCTTATAGACGGTGGAAACGGTGCTGATGGGGGCATTGATCTGTCCGTCGGAAACGGCGGTAAACGCGCCGGGCTGATAAATAACGCCGGCGACGGTATTGGGAAACGATGAATGGCGGACGCGGTTGAGGATAACAGCCGCAACGGCAACTTGTCCGGTGTAAGGCTCGCCGCGCGCCTCGCCGTTTACCGCACGCGCAAGGAGCTGCAATTCGGATGTTGCGGCATAGGCCGTCATGGACGAGTACCTTGTGAATGCGGTTACGGCAATAATAAATGTTGTTAATACAGCAATCAGCTTCTTCATTGTATATATGTCCTTTCAAATTTTTTTATTATTATGCGCCGATAAGTATAAAATTATTAAATCAGTTAAGAATTTATTTGAAATAAACACAAGGGAGCAAAATATGAAAAGAATTTTTCTGTCCGCGTCATTTCTGGCGGTTACGGTGACGGCGGTGCTGACATATGCGTCAGGCCTTCAGGCGGAGCTGCATAATTCACTGATACGCCTGCACATAATCGCCCACAGCGACTCGGAGTTTGATCAGAGCATAAAATCAGCCGTGCGCGACGCGGTACTTGAGGCAACAAGCGGAATTGACGCCGCCGATATCGAGCAATTCAGGGTAACGGCGCAGGATGCGGCAAACCAATATCTTAAAAGCCGCGGCATAGAATATCGCGCCGCCGCCGAGTACGGCGAATTTAAGTTTCCTACAAAGGAATACGGAACTGTATCTCTCCCGGCAGGAAAATACAACGGGATCAGAATAACATTGGGCAGCGGGAACGGTCATAATTGGTGGTGCATTATGTATCCGCCGCTGTGTGTCGGTGAGGGCGATACGGCAAAAGAGGCGCTTCGTCTCGCCATAAGCGATGACGCATATGAGACGATAACAAAAAAGCCCGATATCCGGTTCCGGATATTGGAGCTTATGGGGAAATAAAATATATGTAAGGTGCGGCTTTTTAAAAAGCCGCCGCTTGGTTATTTTTCATCATAATCGTCAAGAAAATTATAACGGGTGTTTTTATCGTGATAGCCGATGATCGTGTCGAGATTGACATCGCAAACACTGTTAAATATATTCATATCTATATATTTGCTGGTCTTTCTGAATTGGCTTATAAGCTCCTTCATCTCGGCACGCTTTGAGCTTACCTCGTTGTTTTCCGCCTGTTCGGTAAACCGGCAGGCGCATTGGAGAAATTCCAGATCGTTATACCGCGCCCACGCGCTTATATCCTTTTCCCTGACCATATACATCGGGCGAATCAGCTCCATGCCGGGATGACCGGTGCTGTGGAGCTTGGGCATCATCGTCTGTATCTGCGCGCCGTACAGCATTCCCATAAGTATAGTCTCGATCACATCATCGAAATGATGGCCGAGCGCTATCTTATTGCAGCCGAGCCTCTGCGCTTCCTTGTACAGATAGCCGCGCCGCATCCTCGCGCAAAGGTAGCACGGGTGATCGTCTATATTTGCGACGACATCAAAAATAGGCGAGCCGAATATCCTTATCGGAATATTGAGAATATTTGCGTTATCTATTATACGCTGCCTGTTTTGCGGAGCGTAGCCTGGATCCATAACGATATATTCCGCGTCAAATGAAACAACGCCGTGCCGCTGCACCTCCTGAATGCACTTTGCCATAAGCATGGAGTCCTTGCCGCCGGAGATACATACACCGATCTTATCGCCCTCATTTATCATTTTATATTGATTTATGCCGGATATAAACCGCTTCCATACGGATTTGCGGTATTTCGTTATTATACTCCGCTCTATCTGCTTATATCCTTCCATAATTATATGCTGTACCTTGTTTCATACTCGTGCAGATACCTTGTATAGCTTGCATCGCGCGTTTCCTGTGCCATGCGATGATAATCGTTATAGTAGCTCGTGTTTGCAGCGAGCTTATTCATGGCAACGGCGATATTGGAGCAGTGGGTGCAGAGTCTTTCGACATTTGCGAGAATATCATTGAACATCGACCCGTCCGCTATTGTGCAGGTACCGTTGCTGAGCCTGTCCACATGGCGATCCTTCAGCTCGCCTATCATACGATTTATGTATTCGCGAAGTGGCTCTACGCGCTTTGCT
>CAJONM010000122.1 GCA_905235885.1 uncultured Clostridia bacterium | reverse complement strand
TGGCAAAGGTGGTAAGATTATAGAGAAAAATCAAGAAAAAAGGGGAAATCAAAGAAATGGAAAAAGTCAAAGTACTTATTGTAGATGACGATATAAACTACAGCGGCAAATTAGAGCAATATTTTAAAACAACAAGCGATATAAGCGTTGTGGGTTGTGCCGGGGACGGCGAGGAAGCACTGGGAATGATAAAGGAAACACAGCCGGATGCGGTCATACTCGATATAATACTTCCAAAGCTTGACGGTATAGGAGTGCTAAGAAGACTGTCGGGCGCGGATGTTGCCCCGAAGCCCATTGTGATCGTTAATTCCGCGTCATCTCTTACAAGCCTTTATGAAATAGCATCGCGCTACGGAGCTTCGTATTTTATGATGAAGCCGCAAAGCGAGGAAACGGTATGCGAGATAATTCGTGATATGTGCGGAATAAAAAGAGCCGTTTCCGTTCCGACAGATATGAAGATGGGCAATGAGTCGTTCGATCTTGAAGCGACGGTCACGGAATTTATACATGAGCTTGGAGTTCCGGCGCATATAAAAGGGTATCATTATCTGAGGACGGCTATTATGATGGTGGTAAGAGATATGGATCTGCTCAACTACATAACGAAGGAATTATACCCGGAGATAGCAAAGGCATATCAGACGACTTCAAGCCGCGTCGAAAGAGCAATAAGACATTCTATAGAGGTAGCGTGGACAAGGGGTAAGCCGCAGACGATGAACGAGGTGTTCGGCTATACGATAAACACGGGTAAAGGAAAACCGACAAATTCCGAATTTATAGCTATGGTAGCGGACAGGATAAGACTTAAAATAAAGGCATAAAAATAGGCGCGCTTTTGCTGCGCCTTTACACAAGTTCCTTTTTGTTTATGTCGAAATCCACCAGATCTATGGCGCATTCGATAAATTTATTCATTGTTTCCTCGTCAAGATACGGATATTGCCGATCAAGGATATGTCCGCTTGCATCGCTGTAATAATCACATATGAACTTTGTTTGCGTTGTAAGCTGACCGGGCTGATAGTAATCGAGATAATCCTTGACGAATGTAGTTGTCTTTAAGATCTCAAACGGCTCAAAATCAGGGTTATCGCGCAGGAATTTAAAGTCCAGATCGTACCAGTCCACCTTTATTACGCGCAGAAAATCAGGATTTTCCTTATACTGCTCGGAATATTTTATCCTTGTGGGCAGATACATGGCGGTAGACCAGATTATGTCGGTTATAAGATGTATGTAATAACCCAGATAAAAATAATAGTCTCCGTCCCTTTGTCTGTCTTTGAGATATTCGTTAAGAAAATCCCAGTACCTGCAATACATTTTGACGCCGCCCGGTGCCCAGTGCGTTATTTCGGGGGGCGGATCAAATTCGCCGTAGCTGTCTTTTTTGCCAAAGCCGCAATCGGGTGCAACGGAGCCTATGATAAACTCTCTTTTATATTCTGACGGTATGATATTCCGTTTTAAGTAGGAATTTGCTATTCTTAAATGTACGATCCATGTTGCCATAGGTGTAATTCCCCTTTCTTTCGGTCTACTGTTATATTATAGAACAAACAGTGGCATTTTTCAAGGTCAATAATGACGATTTTCGGCAAAAAATCTTAATATATATGGTTATATTGCCTATATATATTATGTCGCATCGATAAGTTTTGCGATATTGCCAAAAGAGCGGAATGCCTTGCTGCATCCGCTCCTTCAAGTCATCTGAATATATCCATGGCTGAATCTATCAGGCTGCCCATGTTTTTGAAAATGCCCTCTGTTCTCTTTACGAGTCTACTGCGTTGTCTGTCGGAAATGGGATCACCGAGCATCGTGACAGCGGTGCCTATCACTATGCCGGTCGTAACGCCCTTAAAAAAGCTTGCGGCATTTAAACTCATAATACACCAACCACCTTTCTTGTTTTTTCGATAATATTTTTAGCTTTTGGTGCAAATTATATGCCTGATGACCGATATTAATTAAATCCATTTGAGAAAAATGTTGAAAAATCGAATTAAGTGCTTGACTAATTTTTATTTTGTGATAATATAGAATAAAGTAATATTTAGTATGAATAATGAATATTCTTTTCAGATAGGAGTTGAGCATAATGGCGAAAATACGACCCTTTAAGGGCTATACATATAACAAGGATAAAATAAGCGATATGTCAAATGTTGTCGTACCGCTAAAATACAATATGACAGACGAGGAGAAATCCAAGTTTTATGAAATGGATGAGTATAACATTTCGCGGATATTTGACGGAAAATCATATCCGTCCGACACAGGAAAATCAAATAAATATTCGAGAGCGGCAGAGTATCTTGATCAATGGATAAAGGACGGCGTGATTGTTTGTGATGAAGAGGATGCCATATATCTTTATGAGGAAGTCATAGAAATGCATGGCAACACATACAGCAATACGACCTTTGTGGCGCTCCTTGAGCTTGAGGAACTGGGCGAGGCGAACATACATTCATGTGAGGAGATAAGGCAGCTGTCTAAAAAGGACAGATATGATCTGCTTGCTGCGACAAAGACGGATCTTAGTATGATCTCATGTCTGTATGTCGAACGCGGTAAAAAGCTGCTCAACATCATGAACGAGCAGCGCGAATCTGAGCCGTATCTGGAATTTGTTATGCCGGACGGTCTTACCCAGAGACTTTGGAAGATAACGGATAAGGCGTTGATGGATGAAATAACGGAGGAGTTTAAGGATCTGCCTCTTTACATAACCGACGGTCAGACAAGGTATTCGACCTGCGTCAAATACCGCAACTATATGCGCGAGAACGATCCGGAGGTGACAGGCGATGAAGCGTATAATTATGCCATGGTATCGCTCTTTAACTCCAATTCGGACGGAGTTGTAATAATGCCGGAGCACAGAGCAATAAAGCTGCCCGACGGATTTTCGGAGGAATTGTTTGTTGCGCTGATACAGGATCATTTCAAAATAGAAAAGATAATAGTTGACGCTCAGGATGACAGCATAACCGAAACGATGAAAAAGCAGATAATGACAAGAAGGCAGCAGTCGATATTTGCGGTATATCAAGACAGTAATTATTTCTATCGCATCACCCTCACAGATCCCGACTACATAAAAAAGGAGCTTCTGCCCGATATGTCCGAGGCGTATTGCGGTCTTGATACAGTCGTTCTGAGAAAGCTCATTATAAATGATGTTCTCGGAATTAAAGATGATTATGATGAGCTTGTGTCCACATCCGTTTCGTCAAGGGAATGCTATAATGCCGTACAACGAGGTGACGCGGATGTGATGATAGCGATGAATCCGGTAAAGGTCGAGCAGATAGAAAGCGTAACAGCCGCAGGGGAGACGATGCCGTTCCGGACGGTAAGTATGTTCCCGAAGCCTTTTGTGGGGACGCTGATGTATATAAAAAGCGATAAATAATTTATATAAAAATGCTTGACAAATGAAGAATAATCTGTTATAATCATGTGGTGACCGCATAGAAACGGTTTTCTTAAAGTGCGTTTGCGCTGCCGTAATTAGCGAGTCCTCATAAAAATAAGAGGAGGTGTAACAGTATGTACGCAGTAATTGAAACAGGCGGTAAGCAGTACAAGGTCGCGGTAGGCGATGTTGTATATATCGAAAAGCTTGACGCGGAAGAGAACGCGGAGGTAACATTCGATACGGTGCTTATGACAGCAGACGGCGATCAGGTTACGGTAGGCACACCTAATATAGAGGGTGCGACTGTAGCGGCTAAGGTTCTCAAGAACGGAAAGGCTAAGAAGGTCGTTGTATTCAAGATGAAGAGAAAGAAGAATGAGCGTAAAAAGAGAGGTCACAGACAGCCTTATACAAAGGTTGAGATCACATCTATTAACGCGTAACATGATAGTGAATTTGTAATTTTACGGGAGGTGTAACCACATGGCTCACAAAAAAGGTGTCGGCAGTACAAAAAACGGTCGTGACAGCGAATCGAAGAGATTGGGCGTAAAGAGAGCTGACGGTCAGTTCGTTCTGGCAGGTAACATTCTCGTTAGACAGAGAGGAACCAAAATTCATCCGGGTAACAATGTTGGCAGAGGTAAGGATGATACTTTGTTTGC
>CAJONM010000121.1 GCA_905235885.1 uncultured Clostridia bacterium | reverse complement strand
TTCTTCTTGAAAGAGTAAGCTTATCTACATTCTCGATAGCCATAAATCTTAAAAGGATGTGCGGCATACCGAAATATCCCAAGCCCCATGCCATGGTGGAGCATATCGTAAACAGATTATACGGTGCCGCCGCGTTATCTGCCGAAGAATATGTGCTTGTCATACTGAAATATCCGGGGATCGATTTTGCGTTTTCGATAACATTTGTCCAGCCGCCGGCATGGTTTATACCGTACCACAATACAATAACAAGCGCGACAGTCATAACTATGCTCTGTATAAAGTCGCTTGTACTTGCCGCAAGAAATCCGCCGAGCATCGTATACAATATGATGACTGCCGCGCAGATGACCATTGCCATAACATAATCAACGCCGAACAAGGAGTTAAACAGCTTTCCGCAAGCGGCAAAGCCCGATGCTGTATACGGTACAAAGAAGATTATTATTACGACTGCCGCCATCACGCTCAATATCCTTGATTTATCTCTGAAACGCTCCGAGAAGAACGCCGGCAGAGTTGCGGCATTGCACTTGCTTGAATAGCGTCTGAGCCGCTTCGCTACGATAAGCCAGTTCAGATATGTACCTATCGCAAGTCCAATCGCCGTCCATGACGCGTCCGCAAGTCCGGTAAGAAGCGCAACTCCGGGTACGCCCATGAGCAGATAGCTCGACATATCCGACGCCTCCGCGCTCATTGCCGTTACAAACGGGCCGAGCTTACGCCCTCCGAGATAGAAATCATCTGTAGTTTTATTTTTGTTTGAAAACCATACCCCCACACCCAATACGATGAGCAGGTATGCCGCAATGGAAATCATTATATATAGGTTAGTCATTGCTTTCCCTCCTATGTTTAATTCTGCGGTTAATTATACATTATCCCACATAATATGTCAACATAAATTTGTCTTTAGTTTATTTTTAATATTCGATAACCACGATATCCGTTGCCGCCCCGTCCACGAGTCGGGCAAGGACATAGTAATCAATATCAATGCCTGTCCATGTGATTATGGTGCCGTCATCGTCAAAGTGATCATGCGGCACTGCGACCTTTGGTACGCTTGCCGATCCTATGCCCAAGAAATCGGTCATATACCCCTTTGACACATTCTTTACTCCATACACAAACGCGCCGGCGGCAACATCAATATCCTTTATGATACCGTTGCCCGATGAAAGAGAAATATATCCCTTTTCGGTTTTTACGGGTATGCCGAATGCATATGTGTTTGTGCCGTCCGATCCGAGAGCATTGGCTGTGTCTGTTCCGGTCTGGACATATTTGGTGAAATCGGAGCGATATATGAGGTTGATTGATTTTATTTTGTGGCTGAGATTACATACAAAGTGAATGACATCACCCTCTTTTAGCGCCGCCGCCGTTTCTCCCACGACATACGACTGCTGCGCCGGCGCGGACGCTATCGTGACGGTTTCCTTTACATCCGCCTCCGTTTCCGCGCCCTGATAATACATTGAAAGTCTGTATATCAGCTCGCCCTCCTCGTCTACTGTCTTAGTTACCTTTCTTATCAATGCCGGAGCGTGTATCGCATTCCCTTCCTTTTCATACATTGCCGGGAACGGCGTTGCTTGCTCCGCTTCTTCAGTCGGTGCTTCGGTCGGATCCGGTTCGCCGATCGTAACATCATATGTTTCTTCCTCGCCGGCTATCAGCCTGATCTTTTTATCCGCCATACCGTCTGGCAGGGATAAATTATATTTTCCATCGTCATATTTTGCGTGATCGGCATATACGAGCCTTCCGTTATCATCATATACCGCAACGACCGCCGCGTCCGAGCCACTGTGCTCAATCGTTAGGTTATCTCCGTCCATATATCCGCCCACATTGCCGTATGCGGCAAATATGGAGCTTGTAAATGTCATTACAGCCGCAGCCGTAATTCCGATTATTCTTTTCATATAAGTGCCTCCAATCAGTTCCTTTGCAGATATTCAGCGACAAATTGCCTTGCGCATCTGCCGCTCTTACCGCCTATTCGCATTTGCTTACGCATTGCCTCCTGCTTTATTTCATCGTTCATTTCTATGCCGTTTCTTTCAAGCAGCACCCGTATTATCTCCAAGTATTCCTTTGCGTCCGGTGCCGGGAAATACAGGTTTATTCCGAAACGCTCCGCAAGCGAGAGCATTTCCTGCTTATTATCATTGGCGTGTACCTCACCTCCGTCTCGATCCGCCCATGTTTCGCGTATAAGATGCCGCCTGTTTGATGTTGCATATACAAGCACATTCCCTGCCACCGCACTAAGCTGCCCTTCCATGGCGATCTTCAGGGAACGATACTCGGTATCGTGCCGTTCAAATGTAAGATCGTCAAGGAATAATATGTATTTATGGGGCGACTGCTCTAAAATTCGCGTGAGATCGGGAATTTTCGTTATCGCGCTCTTCGGTACTTCGATCACTCTCAGTCCCTGCGCGGCGTATTCATTGAGCAGCGCCTTTACAGACGACGATTTTCCCGTGCCTCTGTCGCCGAACAGCATTACATTGTTGGCAAATCCGCCGTCCAAAAATGCCTGTGTGTTTTCCCTTAAAACGGCTTTCTGCCGCTCCAATCCGACCATATCATCAAATACGGTCTTATCAAAATTCGGTATTCCGCAAAGCTCCTTGCCATCATAGCGGTACGCAATATATTTCGAGAGCAAGCCGCAGCCCAGCGTCCTGTAATGGTGCATCAGCCTGTCAAGCAGCTGATCGGCATCCTTCGCCGCCGTTATTTCCCTGATCGAACGGACATATCCCTCATAAAAGCCCGTGTCGTTGCCTGACGGCGTATATTTTACGGCTGCCGTAGACAAAAGCTTTTTATATATAAGCTCCGTGTCGAGCTTGGCAAAGTTTTTGAGATTTTCTCCAACAGTTTTCTGCGCTCTGCAAATTCCGGATACGACATTTTCATCATTGGCAAGCAGCGTAACAACATATTCCCTGATGCTGCTGTCTGTGACACCCTCGGTTTCGGCAAAATTAACTATTCCGCGCAGCAGCGGAACGCTGTCCTTTTCCAAAATCGCCTTTATCGTCGCATCCTTCTCTATATCGCTGAATATAAATAGCTCCATTTATTCGGATTTCCTTTCTCTTGTCATGAGCAGGTTTACCGCCTTTGACGGATCGGTATTTTTATAAAGCACATTATATGCCTGCTCGATTATGGGTGTTTCGACATTGTACTTTTTGCTGAGGTTGTACGCAGCGGACGCGGTATTAACGCCCTCCACGACCATATGCACCTTTTCGAGCGTTTCATCAAGCGTCATACCCTGACCGAGCAGCTCACCTGCCGTATGGTTGCGTGACAGACGGCTCGTTCCCGTTACGATAAGATCGCCCAATCCGGACAGTCCGGCAAATGTGGACGCTTTCGCTCCCATAGCAACACCAAGCCGCGTGATTTCCGCCACTCCGCGCGTTATGAGCGCCGCCTTCGTATTATCGCCATATCCTAAGCCATCGGAAATGCCGGCGCACAGCGCAATCACATTTTTGAGCGCGCCGCCAAGCTCAACACCGATAATATCATCGGATGTATATACCCTGAACCGATCGGTCATAAATATATTTTGCAAATATTTTGCCGTTTTCGCATTTTTTGACGCGATAACAACAGTTGTCGGTATACCGCGTCCGACCTCTTCTGCGTGAGACGGACCACTGAGGACGGATATGTCCGCATCAGGTATTTCCTGACCGTACACCTCGGAAAGGCGAAGCTCACCCTCCAAGCCCTTTGAGATGTTGACGATCCTCTGCGACGGCTTTACATACTGTGCCATCTGCTTTGCCGTAGTCCGCGTTGCCGGTGACGGCGCGGCGGTGACGATCACATCGGCACCGTTTATACATTCGCCCATATCGTGCGTGCATATAACATTATCCGGTATCATGACCCCCGGCAAAAACTCCTTATTTTCGCGGTCACGGTTGAGCCTGTCCGTTTCCTCCTGTATCCATGACCATAAATATACATCGTTGCCCTTGCCTGCCAAAAGGACAGCCATAGCCGTCCCCCAGCCGCCGGAGCCGATAACCGCTGTTTTCATCGTGATTTCTCCTTTTTCGCGCCGAGCTTGTTTTCAGTACCGCTCAGCAGTCTGCCTATATTCTCATGATGCCTTGCTATCAGCAGCGCGGCAAGCGCGATAACGCATATAAGCTTTACAATATCGACATAACCCATCATTACCATTTGGGCTACCTCAAGCGCCGCAAACACTATTGCCGCAACGATCGAGCCGAGCGAAACATATCGCGTCGTCACCATTATAAGAAGCGCGACGGCGAGCACTACAAGCCCTACCTTCCAATCCAGCATCATCACAACACCGAGCGAGGTTGCAACGCCCTTGCCGCCCTTAAATCCGAAAAATATCGGAAAATTGTGTCCCAGCACAACGCACAGTCCGGCGATATACGGCATCGCTTCAATGCCGCCGTTTATGTATCTTGCGATCAATACGGCGATAACGCCTTTAAGAACATCTATAATAAGCGTTATGGCCGCGTATTTCTTCCCCATTGTGCGGAGCATATTTGTCGCGCCGGCATTTCCGGAGCCGCTCTGGCGTATATCCTTGCCCGTAACCATACGGGATATAACTATTGATGAATTGAAGCTGCCTATAAGATAAGCCGCTGCCGCTACGATAATCGCGTATATCATTTATCCTTCTTCCTTTCTCTTATCAGTATAACTATCGGAGTTCCATCAAATCCAAAATTCTCGCGTATCTGATTTTCAATAAACCGTTTATATGAGAAGTGGAACAGATCCTTATCGTTTACGAACAGCACAAATGTCGGCGGTGCAACGCTTACCTGCGTTCCGTAATATATGCGTAGCCTTTTGCCCTTATCCGACGGCGGCTGCTGTTTGTTTATAGCCTCGTTTATGACATCATTGAGCATTCCTGTGGAGATGCGTCGCTTATGCTGCTCGTTTACAGCCTTTATCTCGTCGAAAAGCCTGTCGATGCGCTGCCCCGTTTTGGCGCTTACGAACATCATCGATGCGTACTGCATAAATGCAAATGTTTCTCGTATTTTGTGCTTGTATTCGTTCATTGTCTTGTCATTTTTCGTGACAATGTCCCATTTATTTATTACGAATATGCATGCCTTACCCTGCTCATTGGCGTATCCGGCAATTTTCGTGTCCTGCTCGGCAACGCCCTCCGTACCGTCTATCATAATAACGCATACATCGCATCTGTCTATGGCTGTAAATGAACGCAGAACGCTGTATCGCTCCACCGCCTCGCTTACCTTGCTCTTGCGGCGTATACCGGCGGTATCTATGAATAAAAATTTGTCCTCGCCACGCTCATAGCGCGTATCTATCGCATCGCGCGTTGTTCCTGCAATATCTGAAACTATAACGCGCTCCTCTCCGATTATGCGGTTTATGATAGACGATTTGCCAGCGTTCGGTCTGCCGACAACGGCGACCTTTATAACGCCCTCCTCCTCGGCTGTGTCGGCATCTATGGGAAAGAGCGCGGTCACTTCATCGAGCAGATCGCCCAGTCCCAGTCCGTTTGCCGCCGATACAGCGACCGGCTCGCCCAGTCCGAGATTATAAAATTCATAAAATTCCATAGGCGGCGCACCGATGTTATCTACCTTGTTGACGGCAAGAACTATCTTCTTTTTTGCCTTCAGCAGCATCTGCGATACCTCTATATCATTTGCCGTAACGCCGTCCTTGACATCGACAACAAGCACCGCCACGTCCGCCATATCAATGGCTATCTGCGCCTGCTCGCGCATCTTTGACAAAATCTCGTCCTTTGACATAGGCTCGATACCGCCCGTATCTATTATCGTAAAATGCTTGTCGAGCCAGGTTGCCTCCGAATGCACTCTGTCGCGCGTAACGCCCGGAGTGTCCTCAACTATGCTTATACGCTGTCCCGCTATTTTGTTGAATAATGTCGATTTGCCAACATTCGGTCTGCCGACAATGGCTACTATGGGTTTCATACTCTTCTCCGTTTCATTGCTGCGCAATGGCACAGCTAATCTATTTTATATTTCCATTTTACCATATGTGTATCAAATAATCAAGTGGTTATTTTGTCCGAAAGAACAAAGCGCATTCGGTGCACGCCTGCGGCGGGCAGAGAAGATAAAGCGCTTTGTTATGCCCATGTGCGTTTCCGACCATAGGTCGGATATTTCGCACGGGTAATTAAATCCTTTTTTGCTTTATGAGAAAGCAATTTCTTATAAAGCAAAAAGGGACTTTTTACAGAGTCCCTTTTATCGGTATTATTTTTTCTTTGAGGAACGGCGCTCTGCCGCAGCGGCAGCCTTTGCCTGTGCCTCCGACTCCTTCCATGCAGCCCAGAATGTGCTTGCAAGGAAAATGGATGTGTACGCACCGATCACTATACCGATAATGAGCGGAAGCGCAAATTCCTTGATAGTCGTTACGCCGATGATGTATATCAATACTATCGTTATCAGCGTCGTTATTGTCGAGTTTATGGTACGACCCAATGTTTCGTTGATGCTTCTGTTTGTCATCTCCGAGATCGACTCTGTGCGTCTGCGCAGCTTCATATTTTCGCGGATACGGTCAAATATTACGATGGTGTTGTTTATCGAATAACCAACGACCGTAAGCATAGCCGCAATAAATGTCGTATTGAGCGCGATATTCGTGATCGTATATATCGACGCCATAACGAGTACATTCAGTGCCAATGCCAGTACAGCCATTACCGCGCTTCTCCACTCGAAACGGATGATGATATATATGAGTATGCACAGTATCGCAAACAGCGTATATGTCAGCGCCTTTGTCTGAACCTCTCTGCCGAAGCTTGCCGCCGCCGACTGCACCTCAACGGATTCACTGTCAAATGTGTATTTCTCCGCCAATGCTTCCAATACAGCGTTCTTGTTCGACTCGCCGCCGTCCTCGTCATCCGTTGCCGGGAGCTTGATTATAACTGTATTGTCTGTCGCCGACTTCTGCACCGTAGCGTCAAGACCGGTAGCGTCTTTTACGATATCGGCAATATCGCTGTTGTTGAAGTTTTCATCTATCGTGACCTGCATTCTTATACCGCCGACGAACTCTACATCAAAATTAAATCCGCCGTGTACGAGGTACATCACAACGCCAAGAACAATAATCAAAACCGGCAGAAGAAGGAACTTTACCTTATTAGCCGTATAATTAAATGTCTTATTCACTGTCAGCACCTCCCTTTTTCGTGTTGTAGAACATATTTCTGTTCTTTACTCCGATATTAACGAGATTTTTAAGCAGGAACTTCGTTACAACGATAGCCGTAAACATTGAGAGGATAACGCCTATTCCGAGAGTTGTTGCAAATCCCGTTACTGTGCCGATACCCGACATATAAAGAACTACGCAGGAGATGATCGTCGTAATATTTGAGTCGAGTATAGCGGAGAACGCCTTTGAGAAGCCCGAATCTACCGATGCCCTTATGGACTTGCCGAGCATAAGCTCCTCCTTCATACGCTCAAATATAATACAGTCCGCATCGACCGCCATACCTATCGAAAGAACGATACCGGCGATACCCGAAAGACTGAGATTTATACGGAACACGCCCATTGCAAGGCATATAAGACCCGTATATATCAGCAGTGACAGATCCGCGATAAGTCCGGGAAGTCTGTATCTCCAGATCATGAAGATCATAACGAGCAAAATGCCTATCAGCGCCGCCTTCTGGCTTGTCGGGAGCGCGTCCGCGCCAAGCTCTGCGCCTACTGTTGACTGCGATATTTTCTTCATCTCAAACGGGAGATTACCCGAATTTATCTGGTTTGCAAGCATTGATGCCTGCTCGGCTGTAAATGAGCCTGTTATAACGCACGAATCACTGTCGATCTTCTCGCTGACGCTCGGATTTGAAACGATCGTTTCATCCATAACTATCATGATCCTGTTATCGGGTGATGCCTTTGCAGCCGCCGCTTCCGTGGCAACAGCAAATTTCCTTGCGCCCTCGGATGTGAAATTCACCGTTACATAATACTGTGAATTTGCGTTCTGTGTAGGTTGTCCGTACTGGCTCTTTGCAGATTCAATGTCAGTACCCTCTAAAACAACATTGCCCTCCGTATCCTGGAAGGTAAGCTTTGCAACCTGCGAAAGCAGCTCTACCGCCGCGTCCGTCTGTGCCGTTGCGGAATTTGCGGCTGCCGGTGCTGTTTCCTCCGCCGCTTCTTCTGCTTCCTCATCGTCCGTTTTTGCAGCTTCCTCTGTCTCTTCCGCCGCTTCGGTCTCCTCGGTCGCGGCTGTTTCCTCTGTCGCTTCCTCAGTATTCTCCTCTGCCTGAGCAGGTTCCTCTGCCGCAGTTTCCTCCGTTGCTGCCTTATCGGACGGTATTTCTATAGTTATCTTTCCGCCCTCGCCGATCGATATTCTCGATTCGGTGTAGCCCGCGCCGTTCAGACGCGTTTCATAGATCGATTTAACCGTTTCCATATCGCTGTCGGTCGGATTATCCGCCAACGCCTGGAAGGTTATGACCGATCCTCCGGCAAGATCAATGCCTTGTCTTATACCGGTGTTCTCGTCAAACATACCGCCGTATTTGTCATGCAGAACACCCGGCAAGCCGAATATTGCCACTACATCAAGCAGTATTGCCAAAACGACAACGAAACAAAAAGTTACAATACTTTTTTTCTTCATTCGCGTTTACATTCCTTTCATTTTTTAATAAACAGCACATCTATTATACAACCTAACTCAGATTAAGTCAAGCATTTTTTTACTTTTCGCTCATTATAATATCCTGCACCTGCTGTATGCTCAAGCCGTTTTCCCTTGCGGCGCGGATTATATCATCGCTGTCCAAAACGATTTTGTCAATATCAAATCCGGTCGTGCGGTGGTACCTTATCTCGCCCAAAGAGGTCTGCATGGTCTCATGCACCGTCTCAAGCTGATATGCGGCAAGGTTTGATCTGCTGACGAGCGTTGCGGATGTGTTGCGGATTACCTCCGAGGCTATTTTATCGGCCTTCTCCATGGGGCATATGCATTTTAAGATCATTGCGCCGCCGCCACCGCCAAGCCTTGATATTGGTGTTGTATACGCGCTTAAAGCGCCTGCTTCGTCAAGCCTCTGTCCGAGAAGGATAAGCGCCGCGTCCGTATCGGAAAACAGCTCCGCCGTAAGCTCTGCAACGGTCGCATTCGCCGCACTTGCCGAGACACGACCCAAAAACACCTTCGTGCAATTCATGCCGTGCTTAAATGATCTCGTCCCCAGTCCTACGCCGGATCTTATGACCGCAAAATCGGATACCTTTGAAAATGAGGTCGCATATTCCCTTACGAGCGCGATACCGTCAAGCGTGGAAAGCTCGCCCGGCTCGGAGCCGGATGTATACGGCATATCGCCCAAGAGAAGCTTCATTGCCGGCGTGGGTATGGATGTCTTGCCCTTTACCGTCACCGTATGTCCGCTTCCGACCGCGATACGGGATGATGCTACCATCTTCGGCTTGAGATCCTCAATGATCATACACACGCCTACTACGGACGCGATAACATCACGCGGTCCGGTCCTGTGCAGCTTGAGAGTTTCTATATCTAATCCGTTCGCCTCACTCTGCGCGGCGGCTATCGCCCGATATACACCTATCGCCCTTTTTCTTATCGTTCCGCTGAGCGAAAGGTCGTTTATAATATCCTCTACCTCGCCAAGCGTTCTTACCGTTGATCTCGATTCATGCGTTGATTCTTCATCGTCGGATGATCTGTGGCTATGATGCTCGTCATCATCATATTCATCCTCATCATATCCCGAGCTGCTTACTCTGGTAAATTCGAGCTTTGTCCCCGAAACGCCTCCGCTTACGCTGATCTTGCGCCCCAATCTTATTCCCTCAAGTCCTATATTATTGAAGTTCCGTACAAATGTCTCAGGCTTTTCGAGCAGATCTACGAGCGCTCCGAACAACTTGACAGCAGATACTCCCATACCGCAATCAATGTATAAATTATCCATAGCGCGACTCCTTCCCCTTTTATCTCTATTATTATTGTATCACAGATGTCGAAAATAGTCAATCATTTACGAAAAATTTTGTCATACATCGAAAAACGGCATATTCGCTCAAACGCGGCTTTTGAATAAGAAATAAGGAACGCAGCAACTGCGATGCGGATATGGGTAGTCTACCCATATCCGCATTCCATACTATCACAATATTATAAATATATCAATTGTTTTTATGACAGAATGTCAGTTCAATTCGAGCGAACCGACGATGTCCTTGATATTGCTTATGCCGAAACGATCCATATACGCCTCTATGTCGCGCTTTACCGCAACGATAAGCGCCGGATCGGCAAACATAGCTGTGCCCAGAGCGACAAGACTGGCGCCGGCTATCATAAGCTCTATCGCGTCCTCCCCGGACGCAACGCCGCCCATGCCGATTATCGGCAGATCGACCGCGCTGTACACCTGATGTATCATCCGTACCGCAACTGGCTTTATTGCCGGTCCCGAAAGACCTCCGGTGTTATTGCCCAGTATCGGTCTGCGTGTGTTTATATCTATACTCATACCCAAAAGAGTATTTATAAGCGACAGCCCGTCCGCGCCGCCTGCTTCGGCAGCCTTCGCAATATCGACAATTGAAGTCACATTCGGGGAAAGCTTTACAATAAGCGGCTTTCTACAGTGTTTTTTTACCTCACCCGTAAGCTTCTCCACGACCGCCGGATCCGTTCCGAACGCAAGTCCGCCGCTTCTGACATTCGGGCATGATATATTCATCTCTATCATCGCCGCGTCCGTATCCGAGAGTATTTCCGCCATTTCCGCGTATTCCTCTATCGTGTTGCCGGACATATTGACGATTATATTCGTATCAAAATCATCCGCCATACTCGGCATCATATATTTTGCAAACACCTCTACTCCGGGATTTTGCAAACCGACGCTGTTTAATATTCCCGACGCTGTTTCGGCTATCCGAGGCGGCTTGTTTCCGCCGCGCGGCAGACGCGTCAGTCCCTTTGTCGTTATTCCGCCGTATTCGGAAAGCGGCGCGTATTCATTATACTCGTACCCAAACCCGAATGTCCCCGACGCGGTGACTATAGGGTTCCTGAATTTAATTCCGCAATAATCCACATTCAAAGAAGCCATTACAGAACCACCTCCTTGGAATCGAAAACAGGGCCGGATGAACATACCTGCTTATATTTCGACATGCCCGTGTCCTTCGTTTCACATACGCATGTAAGACACGCGCCTATGCCGCAGCCCATTCTCTGCTCTAAAGAAAGCTGGCACGGTATCTTACGAAACTCCGCAATCTGCTTGACTGTTCTGAGCATCGGCGTCGGTCCGCAGCAGTAGATCATATCCACTTTATTATCCAGAAGATATTCGCCCATGGCGGCAACGGCAAAGCCGTCATAACCGTATGATCCGTCATCGGTGCATATAGTGACATTTTTGTTTGCTTCGATGAAATCATCCTCCATTACAACGAGCGATTTTGTTCTAAATCCCAAAAACACCGCCGTATCGGGACGCCGCGCAAGGCGAAGCAGGGGGAAAACGCCTATGCCGCCGCCGATAACCACCGCTTTTTCACCGTCGGTCGTTTTAAATCCGTTGCCGAGCGGGCCGAGAATGTCTATATACTCGTCCACCTGGCGTTTAGCAAGCTCGCGCGTTCCCTCGCCCTTGACCTGGAACGCAAATCTCAGAAAATCCTCACCGACATCGCATATGCTTATCGGTCGGCGCAGCGTTGTCCTGCCGCCGCAATCTATATGCACAAACTGACCTATCTGTGCCTGTCTTGCTATTTCCGGCGCGTGCAGCACATAATCGTATATTCCGCTGCACAGCTCCGTTTTCAGTAACAGCTTGCATTCGTATGATTGTTTCATTTTGATCTCCTTTTCCCGATCCTGTAAGACGGCTCGCAGTCTTACAAAACCGATGTTATATCATCCCTCATTCTTATCGCTTCCGCCCTCGCTGCCTCAGCGAACTGCTCCTGCCGCCAATCGTCTTTTTTATACGCGCACATTATGCCGCGCGATGAATTGACGATAGCGCCGTAGCCGGGTACAAGAAACTATGACTGCTTCATTATCTGCCGCAGGATCGACGCCTGCTCCGGATATGTCGCGCCCACGACCGCGCCTACAGCGCCATAGCCGCTTTTGCCGATCGTTCCCTCATTCCATTTATTGACAAGCTCGGCTATATGCTCGTATATATGCTTTCCGTCCGATTTCAGATCCTGTATCTCGCCCGATGACGGATTTGAAGTCTTTACAAGGACAAATATCGCCTTATCAAGCTCCTTGCAATCATCCGTAAACGGCTTTACGCCGTCGGTGCCGAGATATGGGTTTACCGTTACACTGTCGGTCTCGCATGGCGCACACATCGTCCCGTCAATATCGACAGATCCGAGATATGCCTTTGAATACGCCAGAGCGGTAGAGCCTATATCGTTGCGCTTTACATCAAGGATCACATACAGCCCCTTCTCACGCGCGTACCGGATCGTTCTGTGTAATATTTCCTCGCCGTTAAGTCCGTACATCTCATAAAACGCGCTTTGCGGCTTCACCGCCGGAACAACATCATACAGCGCGTCTATAAGCCCCTTGTTGAACTCCCATATCGCCTCGCACGCGCCTTTCAGGTTCCTGCCGTATTCGGCGAACGCGCGATCTTTTATAAAGCGCGGCACATAGTCAAGCACCGGATCAAGTCCGGCAACGGACGGATTTCCCTTTTCCTTTATCTTTTGTACAAGCAGATCTACCGACATATCTGTTCTCCTTTATGTTATTTCATCAATTCGCCCTGATTTATCACCAGCTCGCCGCCGACTATCACATATTCGGGTTTACCGTACAGCTCAAAACCGTCATACGGCGAATTGCTGCTGCGAGAATGCAGCTTCTTTATATCTACCGTCCATTTCTTGTCGGGATCGAATATCACAACATCCGCCGCGCTGCCCTCTTTCAGCGTTCCGCGCGCTATACCGAGTATCTTGGACGGGTTCACCGACATTTTCTCTATAAGCTCGCTCATTGTCAGAACGCCCTCTTTTACAAGATGCTTTATTGCAAGTCCCAACGATGTCTCAAGACCTATTATTCCGTTTTTCGCGTCACCGAATTCACACATTTTTTCATCTCTGTGATGCGGCGCATGGTCGGTAACGATACAATCTATCGTTCCGTCCGCAAGCCCTGCCTTTATCGCCGCGACATCCTCCGCCGTACGCAGCGGCGGATTCATCTTTGCGTTCGTATTAAAGCCTATGCACGCCTCCTCCGTAAGCGAGAAATAATGCGGACAGGTCTCACATGTCACCTTAACGCCGCGCGCCTTCGCCTCGCGGATAAGCTCAACCGAGCCTTTCGTGGATATATGCGCTATATGAACTCTTCCACCTATCGCTTCGGCGACTATTATATCGCGCGATACCATGACCTCC
>CAJONM010000120.1 GCA_905235885.1 uncultured Clostridia bacterium | reverse complement strand
TACGCCAGCGGACATAATGAAACATTAAAAAAACCGCTATGTGCCATACATAATAAAGAATGATAGTGATACTCTAGTTTTCTCTTTCAATGATGCCGTACTTTCGTTTTACCTGTGCGATATTGAGCTGGCTGACCTTCAAGCCGTAGCGTTCCAGCACATAATCCTTTATTTCCTGATATGTTGCTTTCTTTTCTGCCGCCGTCAGATCAAGCTCGTCCATATTCAGCTCAACTTCAATATGCTCACTTGATTTTAGTTTGGACAATAAACATACCGTCTCAACATGGCAAGTGTGGGGGAACATATCGACGGCGGCGGCGCGGTGCGGCGTGTAGCCGCTCGCGGCGAGGTGCTTTGCGTCACGCGCGAGCGTTGACGGGTTGCACGAGATGTATACTATTCGTTTCGGTGCGGCGGCGATGATTGCGTTGAGCGTTTTTTCATCGCTGCCCTTGCGCGGAGGATCGAGTATCACTATATCGGGTCTGGCGCCGCCTGAGATAAGGCGCGGCATGGCGTTTTCCGCGCTGTCGGCTATAAATGCGGCGTTGGTGATATTGTTTTGCGCCGCGTTGATCCGCGCGTCCTCTATCGCCTGTGGCGATATTTCTATGCCCGTAACGGCGGCGGCGCGTTTTGCGGCGGCAAGCGAGATCGTGCCGATACCGCAATATATGTCGATCACCTCATCGCCGTCTGATATATCGGCAAATTCCAGAGCTTTGGCATACAGCTTTTCGGTCATATACGGATTGACCTGATAAAAGCTGACGGGCGATATATTGAAATTGACGCCGCACAGTGTATCGGATATTGTCGGGCAGCCGAAAATCAGCTTATTTTCGCTGCCGAGTACGGAATTTGTTTTTTCCTTGTTGATATTTATATAAATTGACGCGATATTTCCAGACGCTTCGCGCAGTTTTTTTATAAGCCGTTCGCGGCGCGGCAGATTATTTGCGTTTACGGAAATAACGACCATTATTTCACCCGAATGTTTCGCACTTCTTATAAAGACGCGGCGGACGATGCCCGAATGAGCCTGTTCGTCATACGGCTTTATGCCGTTCTCGCTCATATATTCCGTTACGGCGGATACTATGCGCGAGTTTGCCTCATCGCCCATAAGGCAGTCGATGATGGGGATGATCTCATGTGAGCGACGCGCGTAAAAGCCGCTTACGGTTTTGCCATTTTTATCCGCGCCTATCGGGAAAATGCACTTGTTGCGGTAGCGGTACGGCTTTTCCATGCCGAGCATCGCATCGCATCGGAAATTCTCAAAGCCGCCTATGCGGCGCATTGCCGCTTCGACAAAGCCGCGCTTTATATCGAGCTGAGCGGCGTAGTCCATGTGCTGCAAATGGCAGCCGCCGCAGCGGCGGAAATGCGGACATTCCGGCTCCGTTCTGTAAGGTGACGGCGATTTTAACGACATTAATCTTCCTATGGCGTAGCGTGACAGCACCTTGACGATCAGCACATCTGCAATATCGCCCTTTGCCGCCATAGGCACAAAAACGGTAAATCCGTCTACCGCGCCGACGCCGTTGCCATCGGACGCTATATCGGTTATTTCTATTGTATACAGCTTGTTTTTCTCAACCATTGTTATATACCCTTAATGTTTTCAGATATTCCTTGCGCTCGGGCGGTATGCGACAGCTCTCGACCGTCTTTTGTATAACTTTATTATGCGTCCATTTGTCAAGCCGTTTTTCTTCGATGTATGTTATCGCAAGGTTATATTGCTTGGCGAGCGCCGTTGCAAAATACCACGCGATCATTGTATTTATGTAGTACTCATCTGAGGTTACCGCCGCGACCATATCGGCATAGCGTGTATCAAACTCATCATCGAGATAATATCGCATAAGCATACCTATGGCAAACCGCACCGTATATGTATAATCCGATCCGAGCCATTCCGCGATATGCGGCAAAAGCTCTGCTGTATGCTTTTTGAATATCTTCGGCACAATTGCCGTCTTTTCTAAGCTCCTTGGCAAGCTTGCGCAGCAGGGGAGTACGCACTCCGATAACGGTATCGGGCGCAATATTCGGGATAAGTTTTCTCTGAAACGCGGCATACTCCGTATCCTGCATTTCAAATAATCGTTCTTTTATGTTATCTGGCATAAACGACCTCCGGTATACTGATAACCGTAGTATACCACATAACAATCCGAAAGTCCATATTTTCAAATAATTTTTATGAATACTAAAAACATACAAGGCTTATAGCCGTGTTGAGGACAGCCATAAGCCTTGTTGTGATTTATTTAAACAGTGTTGCTATTACAGTATCAGCCGGAAGATACAGGTCATTTCCGATTTTTTGCGGCGCTGTCATCTCGATAACGGTGCCATCATCGTGATAATTGTCATTATATCCGTATTTCTTTATGTATAATGCTTTTGTTGAACCGATATTAAAATGCAGATAAGGCCCGTCATAGCTCAATGCCAATGTATATTTGTATCCGTCGTGCGTATCCGTGTCAAGCTTAAAATGCTTTTTCGGATCACTCTCAAGGTAGGATCCCCAATCTGTTGAGCCTATGGATAATATGAAATAAACACATTTATATCAGATTACTTGTTATTGACAGATTTTGCTGTTTGTGTTATCCTAACAATATCCGGATAACAAGGAGGAGTGAAATGAAGATAAGCTATCTGATAAAGCGGTTTGCGCCGTATTTCAGAAAATATATATGGATAATGATACTTGACCTGATTTGCGCCGCGTTGACGACGGTATGCGAGCTGGTGTTCCCTATGCTGGTGCGGTATATAACGAATATTGCGATAACCGATATTTCGTCGCTTACGGTGGGGATCGTTGTGCGGATAGGCGTATTTTATCTCATTTTGAGAATAATCGACTCCGCGGCGAATTTCTATATGGCGGATACGGGACACATTATGGGCGCAAAGATCGAAACGGATATGCGCCGCGACCTGTTTGCGCATCTGCAAAAGCTCTCGCACGCGTATTATTCCGAGAATAAGGTCGGACAGATCATGGCGCGGATAACGAGTGATCTGTTTGATATAACGGAGTTTGCGCATCATTGTCCGGAGGAGTTTTTCATCGCCGGTCTTAAAATCATTATCTCGTTTGTGATATTATGCGGCATTAATGTTCCGCTTACGCTTATAATGTTTTTGGCTCTGCCGCTCATATTCGTGTTTGTGAAATTCTTTAACACGCGTATGCGGAAGGCGTTCAAGGCACAGCGGCATCAGATAGGCGAGATAAATTCACAGGTCGAGGACTCGCTGCTGGGCATACGGGTGGTGAAATCGTTTGCGAACGAGGACATCGAAACCGAAAAGTTTGAGGCAGGCAACAGGAAATTCCTCGATACAAAGAAAACGGGATATTTCTATATGGCAGGCTTTCAGACATCAAACAGGGCGTTTGAGGGACTGATGTATGTTACGGTAGTTGTCGCCGGTGCGCTTTTTATGATCAGGGGCAGGATAAATGCCGCTGATCTTACGGCATATCTTTTATATGTAAGCACGCTACTTGCGACGCTGCGCACGATAATACAGTTTACCGAGCAATTTCAGCGCGGCATGACGGGTATAGAGCGGTTTTTGGAGATAATGGACGCGCCGGAGGATATTGTCGAAAAGGAGGATGCAACGGAGCTTGGCGATGTGCACGGCGACATCGTCTTTGACGATGTATCGTTCAGGTACGGCGACGGGATGATGAATGTGTTCTCACATATCGACCTTGACATAAAAAGCGGTGAAAGTGTCGCGCTTGTAGGGCCGTCCGGCGGCGGAAAGACGACGCTGTGCAATCTTATTCCGCGCTTTTACGATGTGACTGCCGGAAGAATAACGATAGACGGCATTGATATACGCGATGTGACGCTCAGATCACTGCGAAATTCCGTAGGCGTCGTGCAGCAGGATGTGTATTTATTTTCGGGAACGGTGTATGAAAACATATCGTACGGACTGCCGGGCGCGACATATGAGGCGGTCGAGGCGGCGGCAAAACGCGCCGGCGCGCATGAGTTCATATCCGAGCTTCCAAACGGCTATGACACATATGTGGGCGAGAGGGGAGTTAAGCTGTCGGGCGGACAGAAGCAGCGCATCAGCATAGCGCGTGTGTTCCTTAAAAATCCGCCGATACTTATACTTGATGAGGCGACATCGGCGCTTGACAATGAAAATGAGCGGATCGTGCAGGAGTCGCTTGAGGAGCTTGCCAAGGGCAGGACGGTATTTACGATAGCGCATCGGCTGACTACGATACGCAATGCGCAGATCATTCTCGTGCTTACGGAAAACGGGATAGAGGAGAGAGGCTCGCACGAGGAGCTTATCGCCAAGAACGGGATCTATGCAAATATGTACCGTATGTACAATTAAAGGAGGGCGCATATGAACTACAGGAAGGATAAATACGGCAACGATATTTCCGTTTTAGGCTTCGGCTGTATGAGATTTACGAGGAAAATGGGAAAAATAGATACTGATAAGGCGGAGAGCGAGATCATGCTTGCGATAGAGCGCGGCATAAACTATTTCGACACCGCGTATATATACCCCGGAAGCGAGGAGCTGCTGGGATATGTGCTTGAAAAAAACAATGCACGGTCAAGGGTAAAAATAGCAAGCAAGCTGCCGCATTATCTTGTAAAGGATCTTGCCGGAGCGCAGAAGATATTTAAAACGGAGCTTGAGCGGCTTAAAACGGATCATATAGATTATTACCTTATCCATATGCTGACCGACACGAATGCGCTCCGAAGAATGACGGATATGGGCGTTATGAGTTGGCTTGAAGAGGAAAAGGCAAAAGGCACCGTCGGGCAGATAGGCTTTTCGTATCATGGCGATACGGACGAATTTATAAAGCTTATCGACGCGCGGGAGTGGGATTTTGCACAGGTGCAGTATAATTATCTTGATGAACATTCACAGGCAGGCAGACGCGGCGTAAGGTACGCGGCGGAAAAGGGACTGCCGATAATAGTAATGGAGCCGCTGCGCGGCGGCGCGTTGGCAACGGGGCTGCCTAAGGGCGCGGCGGACGCGTTCGGGGCGCACCCGATAAAGAGAAGTCCGGCGGAATGGAGCTTCAGATGGCTGTGGGATCAGCCGGAGATAATGTGCGTGCTGTCGGGAATGAACAGCGAGGCGATGATAGAGGAAAATGTCAAAGCCGCGTCAAGCGCGGCGGCAGGTGAGCTTGGACAGCGCGAACGGGAGATGTTCGATCGGGCAAGGCAGGGAATAGCGGATATAACCGAAGTGCCTTGCACCGGCTGCGGCTATTGCCGCCCATGTCCGGCAGGCGTTGATATTCCCGGCGTATTTTCCGCAATGAACAGCGGCAAGGCAAAGGGCAGACTTTCGGGAGCGAGGGTGTATATTATGTGTACACAGTTCAGAAAGCAGGCGTCGGGCGCGTCGGCGTGCGTGAAATGCGGCGCGTGCGAGAAGAAATGCCCTCAGCATATCCCGATCCGCGAAAAGCTGCAAAAGGCACAGCGGCTGTATGAACGGCATATATTCAAGCTTGCCGGCAAGGCGGCGAGAGCTTTTTTCTACAGATAAAGGACGGATTTTTACGAAAAGTCGATCAAATATGTACTAAACCCACTATCCCCCAACCCCGTCACGGCAGTTTCGCCTGCTGTACACCCGAACCCACAGGGTAGGGACAGCCCTTGCCCTGAGGG
>CAJONM010000119.1 GCA_905235885.1 uncultured Clostridia bacterium | reverse complement strand
GAATGGACGCGTATGCGCCTACCATGATAACGATGGGCGCGCGTGGCATGATAGGTAAGGGCGAGAGAAAGAGCGAGGTCGTCGACGCGATAAAGGAGCATTGCGGCGTGTATTTCGGCGCGATAGGCGGCGCGGGCGCGGTGCTTTCAAAGTGCATTAAAAAGGCGGAGGTCATCGCGTATGACGATCTGGGTGCGGAGGCACTGCGTAAGCTGTATGTAGAGGATATGCCTCTGGTCGTGGTGATCGACAGCTTCGGACATAATCTGTATCGCGAGGGCAGAGAGAAATATCTTTCAGAGCAATGAGGGGACTTTATATACACATACCGTTTTGCGCCCGAAAATGCCAGTATTGTGATTTTGTATCGTTTTCGGGTATGGAAAGCAGCATTGACGCGTATCTTGACGCGGTCGGCGTGCAGATGCGGCTGTATGTCGGCGCGGCGGTCGATACTGTATTCATAGGCGGAGGAACGCCGTCATTTCTTAGTGTCGGGCAGCTTCAGCGGCTCCTTGATATGGTATCGGATAATTTTGATATTGCCGCTGATGCGGAGTTTACGGTCGAGTGCAATCCCGACAGCATAAGCGAGGAAAAAGCGCATCTTCTTTTGCGCGGCGGCGTAAACAGAGTAAGCGTCGGAGTGCAGTCGTTCGATGATACGGAGCTTTTGGCGATAGGGCGTATACATAACGCCGAAACGGCATATAACGCCGTTACGATGCTGTCGCGATGCGGCTTTAGCAATATAAGTATCGACCTGATGGCATCGCTGCCGCATCAGACGGCGGAAAGCTTTAAAAAAACGCTTGAAAGATCGGTGTCGCTGCCGATAAAGCATATAAGCGTATACAGCCTCATTATCGAGGACGGCACGCCGTTGAAGGCAAAATACGAAAGCGGCGAATATGAGCTTCCCGATGATGACACCGATCGCGAGCTTTACGCGTACACCGCCCGGTTTCTTCAAAAGTACGGATTTTCAAGATATGAGATCTCAAATTATGCCATGCCGCACTATGAGTCGCGGCACAACATCAATTACTGGGACTGCGGCGAATATATCGGGATAGGCGCGGCGGCGCATTCGTATCTTGACGGAGCGCGGTTTGCAAATACATCAGATGTGGCGCGGTATATAAACGGTGATTTTTGCGGGGGAGATAAAGAAATTTTATCTGAAAACGATAAAATAGGCGAATTTATGATGCTGGGTCTCCGTAAGACTAAGGGCATAGATGAAGCGGAATTTATGCGCCGATTCGGAAAGAGCATAGATGATGTTTTCGGTGTGAAAATAGATAGGTTCGTGAAATTGGGCGTAATAAAACGGTCGGACGGCGCAATACGCCTTACCGACCGCGGCTTCGATGTTGCGAATACTGTTTTATGTGAATTTATATGACGGCGGTGCGGCTTCAGTCGCGATCCTCGCCGTCATATTCTGTTATATACCCTGAAATTTTTTCTATGGTACGCAATGGCGCGTCCTTTGCCGTACCCCATTCCATATCCTTGTTGCGGTAGTCGAATTTGAGCGTGAAACGGTGTATATCATCCTGTATGCGGCTCAGCTCGGCTGCTTCTTTTGTTATGAGCGTGCCCATAAATTTGCCGAGACTGCCTTTGAGATGCTTTGGTGCGGCGTCGGCAAGCATACAGAAGTGATGCAGACAAACGCCCTTGGAACGGTCAAACTTTGCCTTGAACTCATCGTCATTATCCCACATATACAAAAGCACATCTATGTACCTGTCCATAGTTGCGTTTACCTTTTGGCATATCATACATTCGCTCTCCGTTTTGGCAAGCATAGCAGATATTTCCTCCGCCGCCTGCCGCGCCGCCTTGTCCTTGCGGAATATACCGACCTTGCCGCTTTCAAGCGATTTGGCGGTCTTTTGCAGTTTATCCGTTTTTTTACGCAGCTCGGTAAGATGCGTGTCAAGTACAAGCGCAAGCGGAAGCTTGTTTTTTGCTCCGAACATCTGTGAAAAATGGCGGCGGCAATAGCCCTTTTCGTTGGACTCCGTTCTGTAGTCCGGCTCCATCATCGCCGCACCCAGAGAATATTTTACAGCCTCGTATTCGAGCTGCTTTTCCAGCTCGCACAGCGGACATTCGCAGTCCTTGTCAAACGCCTCGTTTACCGGTATCGTATATATCTTTTCTTTCATAGCACAGCCGCTCCCTTATTTTCTGAACATGGCGATTGCTTCCGAAACCGAACGCATGCCATAGACGCTTATGCTTTCGGGGATCTTTACCCCTTTTAGGCTTTGCTTGGGCGCGATCGCCGATCTGAAGCCTAAATTTGCGGCTTCGGTAAGCCGCTTTTCCAGACGCGAAACGCCGCGCAGCTCACCGCCCAGACCTACCTCTCCGATAAACACCATATCCGGCGGTATGACAACATCCGCCCGACTTGCCGCGATTGCGGCGCATATTCCGAGGTCGGCGGCTGTCTCGTCGATCCTCAGTCCGCCGGCGACATTTATATAAATATCGGAATTTGATAGGTTCATCCGCGCGCGCTTCTCCAGAACGGCAACGAGCAGGATCAGCCTGTTAAGCTCAACGCCTGCGCTCATGCGGCGCGGATTGCCAAACCCCGTAGGCGTTACAAGAGCCTGTATTTCAGCCAGTATGCCGCGCGTGCCTTCCATCGCGCAAATGACCGCGCTGCCTGAAATATCATCGGGTCTGCCTTCAAGAAGCAGCTTTGAGGGGTTCTCCACCTCACGAAGCCCCGTATCGCACATATCGAAAACGCCGATCTCGTTCGTGGAGCCAAACCTGTTTTTTACGGCGCGGAGTATTCTGAAAGACAGCTGCCTGTCACCCTCAAAATATAATACGCAATCGACCATATGCTCAAGCACTCGCGGTCCGGCAAGGGAGCCGTCCTTAGTCACATGACCAACTATAAACATTGATATTGCCATTGATTTCGCAAGCCGCATAAGCGCGTTCGTTGTTTCACGCACCTGCGGCACGCTGCCGGCGGCGGAGGCGATCGCGTCTATATGCATTGTCTGTATCGAGTCGATAATAACGATATCGGGTTTCATATCGCCTATCGCGCCCAAAATGATCTCAATATCCGTTTCCGATACGAGATACAGATTATCCGTTGTAACGCCCAGCCTCTCGGCGCGCATCTTTATCTGAACGATAGATTCTTCGCCCGATACATAAAGTATTTTTCTTTCATTGCCCAATATACGGCATATCTGCAAGAGCAAAGTGGATTTGCCTATGCCCGGATCTCCGCCGACAAGAATAAGCTCGCCCTCGACAACGCCGCCGCCCAATACGCGGTCAAGCTCGCCAAGTCCCGTTGAAAACCGCGTTTCGGCGTTATATTTTATGCTGCTTATAGGTACCGGAGAGGCGTTTCTTGACGCTGCCGCCGAAAAAGGCACAGCAGCGGTCTGCCGCTTCTGCGGAGCCGCGACGGTCTCCTCCAGGGTATTCCATCTGTTGCAGCCGGGACATTTGCCCAGCCATTTCGGTGATGTGTATCCGCATTCGTTACATATATATACCGATTTTGTTTTCATTTCGTTTTTTTGCTAACTCCTTTACAAATGTTACATAATTATGATAAATAATTATGTAATCCTCTTTATCAACGGTGTTATCCACGCTCCGTTACCGAAAAAATGTCGATAAATGCAATATTTCACATAAGTTATCCACACTATCCACGCTTTATGTTGATAAGTTGTATGGTTGACATAAAAAGTTATTCACTGGTTTTGAGCTGTGTTTTTATGTATTTGTTCATGCACAGCAAATTTGAGCAGGTATAGCCGTATGCGCCGTATCGGCACCTGCTTTCGTCCTGCTCGCAAGAGTCGCAAAGACATAGCTGTCCTTTTGATATGGGCACAGCGACATAACCCTGCTTGTTAAGAAATTTTGTTGCTTCTTCTACGGTCATATGGCATACTCCTTTTACGATTAAATAAATAAAGAGGCTCTGCAACACTTGCCGCAGAGCCTTTGGCGATCCGGATGAGGCTCGAACTCACGACCTCCAGCGTGACAGGCTGGCGTTCTAACCAACTGAACTACCGGACCAATATTCTCAACAATACTGAGTATACACTATTTTTGCGGGATTGTCAAGCTTTTTTTTGATTTCGCTTGAAAATGATAATATATTATTGTATAATAATGTCACAGGTATGAAGGGAGTGGCAAGTGTTATGAAAGACATTAAAATATTCGTTCCGCCGGCGGCTGTTACGGCGGACAGTATCGCCGTATTGTGGGACAGAGACATAAGCGTTTTTATGTATTGCGCTTATATCGACGGCAGGTCATGCACAAGCTCAAACCGCGGCGATTGCACGATAAACGGCTTGGAGCCGGATACGGAGTATGAAATATATATAAAGGCTTTTACCGAAAAGAATGAGGAATGCGGCAGGAGCAATTCAATAAAGGTAAAAACACGCGCGTTCGGCGGCATTTTCAATGTCTGTGATTACGGCGCGGTAGGAGACGGGGAAACGGTCAATACAAAAGCTATTCAGAGCGCGATAGACGCGTGCGACAAGGACGGTATCGTACTTATCCCATCGGGCGTATTTATGAGCGGCGCGATATATCTTAAAAGCGATATGACGCTCAAGGTCGATGAGGGCGGCGTTCTGAAGGGAACAGGCGACACGAATGATTATCCGATAAAGCGCTACCGCTGGGAGGGCAGAGAGCATGACTGCTACAGCAGCCTTGTAAATGTCAGCTTTGAAAGCGACAGCTTCAAAAACATAACCATTGAGGGCAAGGGCAGGATAGACGCGTGCGGCGAGACGCTGTTTTTAAAGGAACGCGCCGAGAAAAAAGGAGAGCGCGGCAGAGCCGTATGTATCAGAAATACAGAGGGCGTGTATTTTAAGGATATTACCGTAAAGCACTCTCCGTCGTGGTGCGTCCATGCCATATATTGCAGCGGTGTATCGCTCAACAACATCAAGGTATACACGCGCTATGACGAGGACAGGAGCAAGAGGTACCAACACCTCTTTAACGGTGACGGATTCGATCCCGATTCGTCGCGCGATGTATATGTGTTCAATACCATGATCGCAAGTCAGGACGATTGCATCGCAATAAAATCCGGAAGAGATGAAGAGGGCAGAGCGGTCGGCATACCGACGGAAAATGTCCGCATAACGGACTGCGATTTTGAAAACGGCTTCGGCGTGTGCGTCGGCAGCGAAGCGTCAGGCGGCGTGCGGAATGTTCTCGTTCGCGACTGCCGTTTTACGCATTGCTACAGCATAGCAAGTGTAAAATCTCCACGCGGCAGAGGCAATGTAATAGAAAATGTACTGTATGAAAACTGCATAGGTGAATATCAGGACTATGGGCGTAAGGACTGTCAATGGTTCAGAGGCGCGATATATG
>CAJONM010000118.1 GCA_905235885.1 uncultured Clostridia bacterium | reverse complement strand
GGTGAAGGTGAGATCCGTTCCCGTCCCGGTGCTCAGATCCTCATGCACTGCCGCCGCGTATATGAGCGTCGCCATTTCCTGACGCGATATAGCGTTGCCCAGAGTCGCCGTTTTCAGGTTCAGGTTCTGGAAGAGAAGTCCTTCCTTGAGCGCCGATACATAATACGGCATTGCCCAGTCCGCGCCCTCTATCTTCCCACTTACGCCGAGCTTGAGCGATGCGACGTTAAGCTTTAAGAACTCGCCCTTTGTAACTGTGCCGTCGGGGTTGAATCTTTCATCTGTGACACCGTCTACGATGCCTGCCTTTGTAAGCTGCTCGATGTATTCCTTAGCCCAGTGATCGGTACAGTCGGAAAATTCCTTGCTCGCCACCGGAGCCGCCGCTTCCGGAGTAGTGTCCGTATTCCATGTCCTTCCGGAGCCGCCGCTCGGGAGAGCTGCCGCACTGAAGGTCTTTGCGGCATAGTTGTTGGGTACAAGCTTGATGTTGCAGTCGGGCTGCGTGGTGTACGGTGAGCCCTCGATACAGTCATTCATGTACCAGCTTATATGCGGCGGTTGGTTGTAGCAGTTGTTATACGCGCCCGATGAGTTTCTGTATACATCGTCATGAACGAGCGTGTAGAAGTTATAATCGGTGGGATAATCGGTCGTGTAAACTCTCAGACTGTATGAATACTTCGTCTTTGTGACCGTAACCGGGATCTGTTTATCAAATGAGCCCGTTATCGTTATATCCTCGTCTACGCTGTTCTCGCCCGTTTTAACATATGATACGAACTCCTCACGCCAGTCGCCGAACATATCGCCCTGTCCGCAAGTGTTGCCCTTTGTTGAGTTGATCGAGTGCGAGCCTTCCGGAACAAATATCTCGTCTAATTTTTCCGTTTCGCGATTCCACTTCTGGATGCTGATCTCCCTTCCTGCTCCCTTATGATCCTGAAGCTCATCCTGAAGATCGCCCGTCCAATATATTCTGCCGTTCATTGAGAGCCCGCCGCCGTCTTTTGTAATAGCGCTTGCTTCATTGCCGTCCATATCATGATATCCGGTACCTGCCGCACCCCACATTACATAGTAGCTGTCGCGATAGCCGATATTGCCTATCAGGCCGCGGCCCGTATCCTTTGAGCCGTTCCATGTCTGAAGGTATTTGCCCGTTTTTGCGTCCTGAAGATGCATGCCCCACTTGAGCCTTCCGAATGCCGTATCCGCGCCTATGGCGTCCTTTACGCCCATGCCGCTGAGCGTCGGGCAGTCGTAGCTGAATCTGTTCGCGGTGTCTGAATAGTCTTCCTTGGCAGTCATTGTTTCAAGACCCTCGTTTCGCGGATCGAAATCGCCTACATGGATAACATCGCCATGCTCTGTCTGCGATGACCAGTATATAGTACCGTCATCATCATACCAGAGTGCGCCCGTTGATACCTCGTCCTTGCCGTCTCCGTCAACATCGGCCGCCTCAAGCTGGTGGTTACCCTGTCCGACATACGCCTCGTTGCCCGAAACATAGCCGGGCGCACCGTTTTCCGTATCAAAGATCCAGTCGAGAACAAGCTCTCTCTTGGAGTTCATCGAGTATGAGCAGGCACCCTGGCGCTGTCTGCCGTTTTTGCCGAAATAGTAGCCTCTGCCAAATACCGCGGACGGGCTCTTTCCGTTTACCCACGCGATCGTCGCGTTATATCTCTCCGAGCGGTTACCGAAATCGTCACCGAAGGACAGGGATACTTCCATGGAGCCCGGTACATTGTTCGGATAATAATCCTTTGTGTCAAGAGCGACGCCCGTCTTGCCGTCAAACGCCGTTACATAAAGCGGTGCCTGAAGCGCCTTGCCGCCGTTCTTGGCTGCCCATGAGTCCTCATATTCGCCTGCCTGGTTGCTGTCACCGATTATATTGCCCTCGGCGTCTATCGTTCCGTCCGATGTTCTTACCATAAGTTCCGCACAGCCGTCACCGTCAAAGTCGGCAACGCAAAGCTGCGTATCATGTGCGCCGGCACGGATGTTCCAGCCCATGTCTATACGCCACATAAATGTACCGTCAAGCTTATACGCGTCTATGTACGCCTTGCCGGTCCGTCCGCCTGACGCGGCGTCCTTTGCATCCGACGGGTTCCAGAGAATGATTATCTCATATTCGCCGTCACCGTCAAGATCACCGTATGTTCCGTCACCGGGCAGATAATAGCCGTATGTGATACCGTTGCGGCTCGTTGAATAGCCGCCCTCATAATCGGGTGCCTCCGCCATGGGTATCTCTATGTAGTTGTGATCGAGAACGGCTACAGATTTTGACATCGTGTTGTTGCATACGATCGTATAGAAATCGTTTATCGTTCCCTCCGCGTCAAGGTAGTTTGTGATAGCGCCTGATGTGATCTTCGTCTTGTTGCGGTATACCTCAAATTCCGTATCCGCCGGCTCCGTTCCGAGACGGCGCCATGTGATATACACGCCGTTTTCGGTCATCATCGCCACAACGCCTCTGTCGAGGTTTTCCATGTTCCTCGTTATCGCCTTAGCGGCAAACGCGCCGGCTGTTGTCGGCATAACGATGCCCGTCGCGGCAAGCTGAGCAATAACAAGCGCGGCGATCCCGAACCGTTTGATGGTCTTTCCTATACCATACATAATATATTTCTCCTTTCGCTGTTATGATCTATGATAATATCGCGGAGACAAACTCCGCATATATATACCTATTATAGCACAAAATCAACAAAAATCCAACAGCTTTTACGCTGTTTTTTGTTTAAAAAACAGTGTATTTAATACACATCAATGTTCGGCCGCGGCTTGTTATGGTAGGTAACGCTCAGGACAAGCCCTATCGCGACCATATTCGTAAGCAGCGATGTGCCGCCGTAGCTTATAAACGGCAGAGGAATACCCGTTACGGGCATAAGTCCTATGCACATTCCGACATTTTCAAAGATATGGAACAAAAACATCGCGCCTATGCCGGTGCATACATACCGCCCGTACGCGCTCGATGAGCGGCGCGCCGCCCCGAAACATCTTGCTGTTAGCATAAACAGCAGACACACGATTATTACCGCGCCGACAAATCCGAACTCCTCGGAAAATACGCTGAATATAAAGTCAGTGCTTTTTGTCGGAAGATATCCCATCTGGTTTTGCGTTCCCTGCAAAAAGCCCTTGCCCCAAAGCTGTCCGGAGCCGACGGCGATCTTTGATTGTATTACATTATAGCCGTTGCCCAACGGGTCGATATTCGGGTCGAAAAACACATTGATACGCTGCTTCTGATAATCGCTCAGCGCAAACCTGTAGATAAGCGGCAGCGATCCTGCGCCGAGAACGAGGATCGGTATTATATACTTGTACGAGAGCTTCGCCACAAACAGCATACACGCGAACATGAACACGAACACAAGCACGCTGCCCAGATCCGGCTCAAGCATTATAAGCCCCATAAGGATCGCCGGATGGATAGCAAGTCCGACAAGCACTCTGATCTCGTTTATGCGCTCCTCCACACGCGATAGGTGATATGAAAATGTAAGCACAAAACAGATCTTTGCCAGCTCCGCCGGCTGCACGCCGATAGAGCCGAAGCGTATCCAGCTCTTTGCGCCCCAGTCGCCGGAAGTGCCGAAAATAAGCACAAGCACGAGTATAAATACGGCGAACATATAGATGTATTTGACTATATTTTCAAACTGCTCATAGTCAAAGAAGCACAAAAACAGCATCGCTCCCACGCCAAGACAAAACGCCGCCGACTGCACGATGACATTCGTATTCGAGCCGGTCGTTCGCGTTGCGGAATATATGATAATAATGCCGATAACCGCCGTAACGAGCGTAAGGACAAAGAGAAACACATCAAATTTCTTTGTCACCGGCGAATGTGTGCGATAGCCTGAGAGGTTATTCCTTTTCATTTGATCCCTTTCATTTCGATTTTATATGATTTCCTATGATTTCCGACACCTCTGAAATAGTCGTAAAGGTACTGCCCTCGGTGTCGGTGATTATTTTTTTCAGCTCAAAGATTTCCGCGCGCGTCACGACGCAGTCAAATATATGATTCGGTACGAGAAATTCCTCAACGGAAAATGCAGCGATTATCGCACCGACCGTCAGCATAAACCACGATAGCTGTTCGGTTTTGGATTTCATATACAACTACTCCCATCACGCGCCGCTTTATATATATTTACAAAATCATCCTTGTACAGCACGCGTGCGCTGCCGCGCTTTCCGCCCGTTGCGCGCGCGCAGGATCGCGCCATTTCCTCTATCTGCTCGTCGGTGGGGGCTATCCCAAGCTCTGAAAGGCTTGTCGGCATACCGATCCTTTTATAAAACCTTTCCATCGCCTCTATGCCGGCACGAGCGACAGCCTCATCGTCACTTTTCGCCGGCACG
>CAJONM010000117.1 GCA_905235885.1 uncultured Clostridia bacterium | reverse complement strand
TGCGTCGGCGGAGAGCTGGCGCGGCTTATCGAAACGAAAATAATATCCGAAAGCGATGCAAAATATATAGATATTAAAAAAATAGAGCGTTTTTACGAGAGCGAAATAGGCAGGAGGATGCTCCGATCCCGCGAGATACGCCGCGAGGAGCCGTTTCAGATAAACATATCCGCACCCGTATACGATCCGTCCCTTGACGGGAAATATGACGATGAAAGTATCATTTTGCAAGGCATAATCGACTGCTTCTTCGCAGAGGATGACGGGTATGTTCTGATAGACTACAAGACCGACAGGGTAACCAACGGCAGCGGCGCGATACGAAAAAAATATGAAAAGCAGCTTGAGCTGTACGAACGCGCCATCGAAAAGCTTACGGGCAAGCGCGTTAAGGAAAAATATCTGTATTTGCTCGATAACGGAGAAACGGTATAGACAGATGTGTCTATACCGTTTCATTTGTTCCTCTTATTTTAAAAGGGAATATACTTCGCTTCTCAACTGGTGATCGGTGTCGAAAAGTCCGCGTATGGCGGCGGTGCGCGTTTTCGCGCTGCGCGATTTTATACCGCGCGCCGTCATGCAGCTATGCTCGCCCTCGACAATAACTATGACATCCTCGGTGCGGCATACCTTTTGTATGATGTTTGCTATATCGTCCGATATGCGCTCCTGCAATTGCAGGCGGCGGCATACCATGTCGCATATGCGCGCTATCTTTGAAAGCCCGATAACTCTGCCGTTGGGGATATATCCCACATGGCATTTCATATTGTACATCAGCGCGAGATGATGCTCACAGTGGCTGAATACCTCTATGTCCTTTACAAGCACCAGATCGCGCGATGAAATGTCCTCAAAGCATTTGTCGAACATTTCCGCTATCTCATCGTTGGTGTAGCGCATACCCTCGAATAATTCGCCGTACATCCGCGCGACGCGGTCGGGCGTTTCGATAAGCCCTTCGCGGCTCGGATCGTCGCCCAGCGCCTCGATTATGTCGCGGACGGCGCGTTTAATTTTATCGTAATCAAATTCTTTTTTCATAGTGCGTACCCTTGTTTTTGTTATATATGATCATAAGCCCTTTCAAAAGCAGATCGTCATCATAAATGATCTCCCTGTTGCAAAGCGGAACTATATATCTTGCCAGTCCGCCTGTCGCAACGACGGTGCAGCGGTAGCCCAGCTCTTTTTCTATGCGGTCGATCGTCCCGTCAATGCCGCACGCGGTAAAATGCAGTATACCGCTCTGCATACATTCTATCGTGTTTTTGCCGATGATATGATCGGGGACATCGAGCCGAATCTTTGGCAGCTGAGCCGTTTTGCTTGAAAGCGAATCAAGCGATGTAAAAAGTCCGGGGATTATCATACCGCCGATATAATTAGAGTCCTTGTCTATGACAGAAACTGTCGTAGCCGTACCCATATCGACCACGATAAGCGGAGCACCGTAGCAGTCAAGACCGGCTATCGCGTCAACGGCAAGATCGGAGCCGAGCTGCGCCGGATTGTCTATGCGTATGCTCAGTCCCGTTTTTATTCCGGGCCCTACGACAAGCGCGTCAATGCCGATCAGCTTTTTTATCGCGCGCCCTACAACGCCCGTTACATCCGGCACGACCGATGAAATTATCGCCGCTTCTATATCGCCCTTTTCGACGCTGTGTATCTCGATTATCGTCTTTATCTCTATAGCGTATTCCAGATCCGACGCGGCATGGTTTGTTGATACGCGCTCGTTAAAGAGGATCGTATCGTTTTGTATACAGCCAATAACTATATTGGTATTACCTATATCTATCGCAAGCAACATATTAACCGCATTCCTTTATATCAGCCAGCGATTTTGACTCGCTGTGTACTATCGGCTTCCATTCCACATGCTTAAACAGCGACATGAAGGTTATCGGCATATATGTCATCATAAACAGAGGGAATGTAAATGTATATTTTATTTTTTTCCATGTTGTGGTGTATATATTGCGCCATTCGGTCACGGTGGTCAGAAGACCTATGCCGAAAAACAGTATGTACATACTCAGCAGCCCCATAGCGATGCCCATCAGCACCGGAATTATATCTTCGCCCACTATAAGCCCCGTAATAAAAGCCGCTCCGTTTATTACCGTTGTAAGCAGAGTCAGGATTATTGCCGGCATTATGTTCATCGACATATCAAAGCACGACCAGCTCTTTTTCTCTATCGTCGTTTTTGCCAGATCAAGACCGTAATGGCACATTACCTGGAAATAACCGCGCGCCCATCGCATTCTCTGTCTTACCGACTGCCTGAAGGTGTTGGGCTGCTCATCAAAGAGCATGGCGCGTTTGCAAAAGCCTATTTTGTAGTCGTTTATAACATGGTCGACGGTAAACTGTATATCCTCCGTAAGAAGATAATAATCCCATCCGTCAAGCTCCTTTGCCACGCGCTTGCTGAACATAAAGCCCGTGCCCGATATGGCGCAGCTCGTACCCAGCAGCATTCGCGGATAATTGAGATATTTCGACTCGCGCAAAAACCACAGCGCGTAGCCTGCCGAGATCCAGTTATCACCGTAATTTTTGGAATTGCGGTAGCTTGTAAGTATCTCATAGCCGCAAGAGAAGGTGTTGTTCATCTCCTCGATATAATGCGAGTCAAGAACATTATCGGCGTCAAAGACGAAATAGCCGTCAAAATAGTTTTCGCCGAACTCCGCTTTTATCTGATCCATCAGATAGTGCATGGCATATCCCTTGCCTATATTTATATCGTCAAACCGCTTGTATACATGAACGCCCTCTCCCTCGGCGATCTCGGCGGTATTGTCGGTGCAGTTATCGGCAACGACAAATATCTCTATCAGCTCCTGAGGATATGTCTGAGCCTTTATACTCTCGAGCAGATGCTTTATAACGCCTGCCTCATTCCTTGCCGAGATCATCACAGCCATACGGTTGCGCCTACCGGCAGGCGTAGGCGGCTCATCCTTTATAAACGGCACAAATATGTAAAATATCTGATACAGGTAGCTTATAAAAAATGCCAGCCCAATCAGAAAGCCAAGTGAAAGTACGAGTCCCATACATTACCTCCATATGTATATTCCTATTCACATACAAGGTCATTGTAACACAAACAATGTCAATTTTCAATATAAAATAATTAACAAACAAATTACATCTTTATGACGGTATTCTGTTCAAAAGAACTATAAAAATCCACAAAATCGGGGTTGCATTTCCAATTAAGTTGTGATAAAATAACTGTTTGACTTTTTTGCCCTAATATGGTAAAATATATATATGAAACAGGTATAGATTAGGCAAAGGAGCGATAGCATGTATAGTATCGGAGATAAAGTAGTTCATCCCATGCACGGTGCCGGCGTGATAGAGGATATTAAGGAGATGTGGATCGGCGGCGTTAAGCGCGATTATTATGTGATTTGTTTTGCTGTCGGCAGTATGGTTTCGGATATACCTGTTGACGGCTGTGAGAAGATAGGTATACGCGATGTGATATCAAAGGACGAGGGGAAGAGGATCATCGAGCATTTTCGTGCCAGTGAGGTCGGCAGCGACATAAACTGGAACAAGCGCCAGCGTGAAAATATAGAAAAGATAAAATCCGGTGACCTTTATCTTGTATCGAGTGTTTTAAAGGAGCTTATGTGCAGAGAGAAGCGTAAGGGTTTGTCAACGAGTGAGCGCAAAACGCTGTGCTCGGCGCGGCAGATAGTTCTGAGTGAGCTTATCCTTTCGGGCGTTGCGGGGCAGAGCGATATAGAGCTTATGCTTGATGAAACGGTCGCGGAATTTCTCGAAGCGAGCAAGGCGCGATGAGAGTATCGGCAATAATCGTCGCCGGAGGGCGCGGCACCCGTATGGGCGCTGAAATAAACAAGGTATTTCTGCCGCTTTGCGGAAAGCCTATTATCCTCCATACGATAGGCGCGTTCGACAGATGCGCGGATATAGACGAGATAATAGTGGTGACGGGCGCGGAGGACACAGAGAAAATGTCCGCGCTGCTTAAAGGCGCGACGGATAAGCCGTACAAAATAACACCGGGCGGCAGGGAGCGGCAGCAGTCGGTATACAACGGACTTTGCGCCGCGAGCGGCGAGCTTGCCGTTATCCATGACGGCGCGCGGTGCCTTGTTACCGAGCGCGAAATATCAGCCGTAACGGCGG
>CAJONM010000116.1 GCA_905235885.1 uncultured Clostridia bacterium | reverse complement strand
TCGGAGTACACCAGTACGCCGTCGGGTCCTCAAAGCTTCGCTTTGATCCCGTTTGTCCGTTCTGACTCTTTTTTTCCTACCCCCAAACAGAAGGGCTGTAAAAAACAAGTTTTTTTACAGCCTCTGTTATGAAAGGACGAGTTTAATTGATACATAAGTATAAGCTGTTCGGTATGAACATAGTTCTCGATGTATATTCGGGCGCGGTGCATATCGCCGACGACTGCCTGTATGATCTGCTCGACTGCTTATCCGAGCCGTTCTTGCCGGAGGCGGAATGCCCGAAATCCGTTATTGACGCGCTTTCGGACAAATACGACGCCGAGCGCGTTCGGGAAAGCTATGCGGATGTATGCGAGCTTTATGAGGCAGGTCAGCTTTTTACCGACGATGTATATAAGGAGTTTGCCGATAAGCTTGCAAGCGGCAAGAAGGGCAGCATTGTAAAGGCGCTGTGCCTGCATATCGCGCATGACTGCAATCTGCGCTGCAAATACTGCTTTGCCGGAACGGGCCAGTACCATGGCGGACGCGGCATGATGAGCGCGGAAACGGGTAAAAAAGCGATAGATTTCGTTATCGCAAAAAGCGGCGGCAGAAAAAATATTGAAATAGACTATTTCGGCGGCGAGCCGCTTATGAATTTCGATGTTGTCCGACAGATAACCGACTATGCGCGCGAGCAGGGCAAAATACACGGCAAGAATTTCAGATTTACCGTCACGACAAATGGCATTCTTCTTGACGAGGAAAAGAAGAAATACATAAACGAAAATATGTCGAATGTAGTTCTCAGTATAGACGGGCGCAAGGCCGTCAATGACCGTATGCGTCCGCGTATCGGCGGCGGTGGGACATATGATGCGATACTGCCGAAATTCCTTGATATTGCCGAAGGCAGAAATCAGGATAAATACTATGTTCGCGGCACATTTACGGCATATAACAAGGACTTTTCCGAGGATGTCCTTCATCTTGCGGATCTGGGCTTTAAGCAGACGAGCGTGGAGCCGGTGGTCGCGCCGGATGATGCCGACTATGCTCTTAAAGCCACCGACATACCACAGCTGTGCGCCGAATACGAAAAGCTGGCGAAGGAATATCTGCGCCGGTGGGGTACGGACAAATGGTTCAACTTCTTCCACTTTATGATAGATCTTGATCAGGGTCCCTGCGCGATAAAGCGTCTTTCGGGCTGCGGAGCCGGTCATGAGTACCTTGCCGTAGCGGCAAACGGCGATATTTATCCCTGTCACCAATTCGTCGGCAATAAGGATTTTCTTATGGGGAATGTGCAAAACGGCGATGTTGACGAGAATATCCGTTCATATTTTGAAAAATCAAATATTTACACAAAGGAAAAATGCAGGGATTGCTTTGCAAAATTCTATTGCAGCGGCGGCTGCGGTGCGAACGCCTACAATTTCAACGGCGATATAGACAAGCCGTATGAGTTTGGCTGCGAGCTTGAGAAAAAACGGGTCGAATGCGCCATAGCTATCGAAGCTATTAAAAAAATGAGATGATTTTATTGTGCAGGTTTCACATCTCGATTTGTGAAATCTGCACAAAATTTTTTATTTTTCTAAAATAATGCTTTATTTTTTTCGTTTATTGGTGTATAATGCGTGTCGTGTACTATAAAAATAATGCCGTCGCAGAACGGTAGAATATGTAATATGGAAGGAAGGTTTATTTTTATGGAACATAATTTAGCTCAAACACAAAATGTTACGATTGCGGCGCTCGCCATTTTTGCGCTGATTATGGTATGCATAGGCGTATATGCGGTGATCAGAACAAAGACGATTGACGGCTTCTTGCTGGGCAATCGCAACATCGGCCCGTGGGTATCAGCTTTTGCCTACGGCACATCTTATTTCTCGGCTGTAGTATTTGTTGGCTATGCAGGTCAGCATGGCTGGAATATCGGGCTTGGCTCAATTTGGATCGGCATAGGCAATGCCGTTCTCGGTTGTCTTGTCGCATGGTGGCTGCTTGCAAAGCGCACGCGTACCATCACGCACAATTTGCAGACGAAAACGATGCCCGAATTTTTCGAGAAACGCTATAGCTCGACCTCTATGAAGATTTTTGCGGCTATCGTTATCTTCGTTTTCCTTGTTCCGTACAGCTCGGCTGTATATAACGGTCTCGGAAATATGTTCAAAGCAATTTTCCCCGATGTAAGCGTTAATACATGGATGCTCGTAATAGCAGTTCTGACAGGTATATACCTCGTTCTGGGCGGCTATGTCGCAACTGCGTACACCGATTTCGTACAGGGCATAATTATGATCGTGGGCGTATTCGCAATGATCATAGCACTTGTAAAGACGGACGCGGTCGGCGGCTTCGGGCACATGATAGAAAACCTGAGAGCGATCCCCGATAACGGCGACGGCATAACAGGCGCACAGCTGACAAGCTGGTACGGTGGAAAAAGCTTCCAATTCCTCTGCTATAACATTATGCTGACCTCTTTCGGTACATGGGGTCTGCCGCAGATGGTACAGAAATATTACGCTATAAAGGATACGAAATCGATCAAGCAGGCAACGATCATATCGACCGCATTCGCGCTTATCATCGGCTGCGGCGCATACCTTAACGGTTCACTTTCAAGACTTGTTCTCAACAATCAGATGCCTGAGAGCGGCGTTGACAATGTCATTCCGCAAACGCTTCTTACGGCGTTCGGAAACGGCAATATGGTAACTACCGTTATCCTCGCTATGCTTCTGATACTGCTTCTGAGCGCGTCAATGTCAACACTGTCGTCGATAGTGCTTACATCCGCCTCGGCTATAAGCGTTGATCTGCTTCCGACGGTCAAGAAGAATATGAAGGAAGGAAATCAGGTCATAACTACAAGAGTGCTGTGTCTTGTATTCGTTGCGCTGTCATATGTATTCGCGACAATGAAGATCTCTATCATAGTAAACCTCATGTCCTTTAGCTGGGGCATCGTATCCGGCTCGTTTATCGGTCCGTATATATGGGGAATATACTCCAAAAAGATCACAAAGGCAGGCGCATGGGCAGGTATGCTCTGCGGATTTCTTACAATAGCTCTTACATCGGTCATCATCGCAGTAGCTAACGGCAACATCGCCGCCGCCGCTAAGCTCACTCCTCAGATGGGTGTTGCGGCAATGGCTATATCGCTTACGGTAACACCGATAGTGTCGGCATTTACGAAAAAATACGATGACGCTTTTGTAGAAAAAGTTTTCACAGTTAAGGAAGGTCTTTAAGATGCCAATCACCGAATATCTTCAGAGAAACGCATCACTGTACGGCGATGAAACAGCATTGGTCGAAATAAATCCTCAGGTCATGGAGCATGGTCGCGTCACCTGGAAAGAGTATTCTCTCATAGAAGCGAGCAGGCAAAATCCGGGTCGCGCCGATATGACATGGTCTGACTTTGACAGGCGAGCAAACCGCTTTGCCAATCTGCTGCTCAGCCGAGGCGTTATAAAGGGCGACAAGGTAGGTATCCTGCTGATGAACTGCCTCGAATGGCTGCCAATATATTTCGGCGCGCTGAAGGCAGGCGCATTGGCGGTGCCGCTAAACTACCGCTATACGGCGGACGAAATAAAATACTGTGTCGGTCTTGCCGAATGCAGCGTACTCATATTCGGACCTGAATTTATAGGCAGAGTTGAGGAGGTATGCGACCAGATGCCGCGCGTCCGCGAGATGTTCTATGTCGGGGACAACTGCCCGACCTTTGCCGACAGCTATGACTACTATGTAAAATTTATGCGCTCCATGGCGCCGGATGTAACTATATCCGACGATGACTACGCGGCAATATATTTCTCGTCCGGAACGACAGGCTTTCCTAAGGCGATACTGCATAAGCATCGCTCGCTGATGCACAGCGCGAAGGTCGAACAGGCGCACCATTCTCAATCGCGAGATGATGTTTTCCTTTGCATCCCTCCCCTGTACCATACGGGCGCGAAGATGCACTGGTTCGGCTCGCTCATATCGGGAAGCCGCGCGGTGATCCTGAAAGGCGTAAAGCCCGAATGGATAATCCGAACCGTATCTCAGGAGCATTGCTCCATAGTATGGCTGCTTGTACCGTGGGCGCAGGATATACTCGACGCCATAGACCGCGGCGAGATAAAGCTTGATAAATATGAGCTCAGCCAATGGCGGCTCATGCACATAGGCGCACAGCCTGTGCCGCCAAGTCTTATAAAACGCTGGAAAGCGGTATTTCCGCATCACGAATACGACACCAATTACGGTCTGTCCGAGTCGATCGGTCCCGGATGCGTGCATCTGGGTGTTGAAAACATCCATAAGGTCGGCGCGATAGGAAAAGCCGGCTACGGTTGGGAAACAAAGATCGTCAATCCCGACGGAAACGAGGTCGAACGCGGCGAGGTCGGCGAGCTTGCTGTAAAAGGTCCCGGCGTTATGACCTGCTACTATAATGACAGAAAATCCACCGATGAGGTGCTCAAGGGTGACTGGCTGCTTACGGGCGATATGGCGCAGGAGGACGAGGACGGATTTATATACCTCGTTGACCGCGCAAAGGATGTCATCATATCGGGCGGTGAAAACCTGTATCCGGTGCAGATAGAGGACTATCTCAGGCAGTTTGACAAAATAAATGATATAGCCGTTATCGGTCTGCCCGACAACAGGCTCGGCGAGATCGCGGCGGCGATCAGTCAGCTCAAGTCCGATGTATCCTGTTCGGAGGAAGAGATCATGGATTTCTGCAAGGATCTGCCGCGGTATAAGCGTCCGCGCAAGATCATATTTGCGGATGTACCGCGCAATCCTACGGGAAAGATCGAAAAACCGGTTTTGAGAAAGCGCTACTGCGGCACAAGCGTAGTCGCGCATCAGAATGAGATCGACAAATAATAGAGGGGCTGTAAAAACCAAGTTTTTTACAGCCCCTGAACTTATATCATGTGATTGTAAAGAGAGGCATAAAAGCCTTTCTTTTTTATTAGCTTATCATGGCTCCCCTGCTCCACAATGCGCCCATTATCCATAACTATTATAACATCCGCCTCCCGTATCGTCGAAAGGCGATGCGCTACGATAAAGCTCGTTCTGCCGCGCATCATGGATCGGAACGCGGTCTGTATCTTTATCTCCGTTCGTGTGTCTATTGACGATGTTGCCTCGTCAAGTATAAGCATCGGCGGCAAGCAGAGCATAACACGCGCTATACATAAAAGCTGCTTTTGTCCATGTGACAGGCTGCCCCCGTCCTCGCCTATCACCGTATCAAGACCGTCGGGCAGGCGGCGTATAAATCCGTATGCGTGCGCCGCCTTTGCCGCGGCGATTATTTCATCGTCGGTCGCGTCCGGCTTGCCTATGGCAATATTGCGGCGGATCGTGTCGGCCTTGAGCCATGTGTCCTGAAGCACCATTCCATACGAACGGCGCAGGCTATCGCGCCGAATATCCCTTATATCCAGTCCGTCGACCGTTATCGCGCCGCCGGATACATCATAAAACCGCATAAGCAGATTGATCAGTGTTGTTTTGCCGCAGCCGGTATGACCTACTATAGCTATCGTCTGCCCCGATTTAACCGAGAGATCAAGATCCTTTATAAGCTCGCGCTCCTTATCGTATGAAAAATCCACATTCTTTATCTCTACATTTCCCAACACCTCACGCGGCTGTGTCGCGTCGGGATCGTCCGTCTCCGCCTCCTCATCTATAAGCTGAAGCAGCCTCTGCGCGCACGCTATCGCGTTTTGCAGTTCGGCGATCACCTCGGATATTTCATTAAACGGCTTTGCGTACTGCGTTGCATAGCTTAAAAAGCTCGAAAGCTGACCTATGGTTATCGCCCCGAACGCGCCGCCTGTTGCCGCGACAGCGCCTATAAGCGCGGTTACGGCATATATGGTGTTATTTACAAGCCTTGTCGACGGATTTGTAAGGGATGAAAAGAATACAGCCTTCAGCGAACAGGCGCGGAGCTTTTCATTTATCGCGTCAAACTCCTCTATAGTCTGACGCTCACGCGAAAACGCCTTGACCGTTTTGAGATTTTTTATCATTTCATCCGTAAACGATGTCTCCTCGCCCTGCGTTTCGGACTGCTTTAGGAAAAATCTGTATGTGCTTAACGCGATATACCGCGCCGCCAAAAGCGACATAGGCGTCAAAACAACGACCACCGCCGCTATATACGCGTTTATCCGAAACATAAAATACAGCGTTCCGATAATAGTCATGATACCCGTAAAAAGCTGGGTAAAGCCCATGAGCAGACCGTCGGCAAAGCGGTCGGCATCATTAATAACGCGGCTTACCATATCTCCGCTTCTGTGCGTGTCGATATACGACATCGGCAGATGCTCGATCTTATAGAACGCGTCGTTTCGTATATCGCGGACAACATTAAATGTTATTCTGTTATTTATCGTGTTCATTATCCATTGTCCGGCAGCCGCGGATATGGCGATAGCGGCTATTTTAATCAGCACTCCGCCAAGCCCTTTAAAATCCACCTTCCCTGCTCCGCCGATAAAGTCTATGGCGTTACCGACAAGAATAGGGATATATAAACCCATCGCGACAGTCGCAACGGCAAGGGCAAGAGAAATAACGACAAATATCCTATAGCGCTCTATATACCCCCATACGCGCCTTATGACCTGCGTTTTATTCGTCATTCTCCGTACACCCCCTTCGGGAACTGCGAATAGTATATTTCATCATATACCTCACAGGCTCCGAGCAGCTCGCTGTGCGTGCCGCATCCGACCGCCGCACCGTCCTCAAGAACGATTATCTTATCCGCATGCATAACGCTCGATACGCGCTGTGAAACGATAAAGATCGTCGGATCATACGGCAGCTTCTCTATAGCGTCACGAAGCGCGGCATCGGTAGCAAGATCGAGTGCGGATGCGCTGTCATCGAGAATGACTATTTCCGGCTCACGCGCAAGCGCGCGCGCTATCGTCAGCCGCTGCCGCTGTCCGCCGGAGAAATTCGCGCCGTTCGCCTCAACAGCGGCGTTTATCCCGTTATGCCTGCTCTGTGCTATATCCTCTGCCTGTGCCGCTTTTAACGCGGCATCGACCGCGTCCGCCGAAGCGTCGCCGCCCCATGTTATATTCGACAGTATCGTACCCTTAAACAGCGCCGCTTTTTGCGGAACGACACCTATCTTTTTCCGCAGCGCGTCAATGTCATAATCCCGTACATCAACGCCGTCCACCTTGACGCTGCCTGCGCTCGCATCGTAAAATCTCGGTATAAGGTTTATCAGCGATGTCTTGCCCGAACCTGTGCCGCCGATTATGCCTATCGTCTCACCGCGCCGCGCCGTGAACGAGATCCCCTCTATAGCGTTTTCTGCGCTTCCTTTATATCGCAGCGACACGCCGTCAAATTCAACTGCCGCCGCGCCGCTGTCACCCTCCGTAACGGTACCGCTCCCCATGCTGCTCTTAACATCCATTATCGCCCATACGCGCTTGCCGCACGCAATGCTTCGGGATAATATGACCGTCATATTCGCAAGTTTTATAAGCTCTATAAGTATCTGGCTCATATAATTATACAAAGCCACCACCTTGCCCGATGTAAGCGCGCCGATATTTACCTCTGCCGCTCCTTTATAAATAAGCCATATGACGGCTCCGTTAATTATGATATATGTTATCGGATTTGTCAGTACGGATATTTTTCCGACAAATTTCTGTATATGCGCGAGCGCGTCATTCTGAGCCTTGAAATCGTCTGTTTCGCCGCTTTCCATGGAAAATGCGCGGATAACGCGTGCGCCGTTTATATTTTCACGCGTTTTGGAGGTTATCACATCAAGCTGCTTTTGCACGCGCCTGTAAAGAGGCATAGTGACGAGCATTATGCCGAATATTACCGCTGCCAGCGCCGGTATCGCCCACATGAAAACCATGGCGCATTTTGTATCGACCGTAAACGACATCACCATCGCGCCGAAAATTATAAACGGCGATCTGAGAAGCAGACGCAGCGACATATTTACGCCTGCCTGTATCTGGTTTATATCCGAAGTCATACGGGTAATAAGCGTGGACGCGCCCAGCGAATCTATTTCCGTATACGACAGCGACGATATATGCTTAAACAGCGCATGGCGCATACGCGCCGAGCAGCCGACAGCTGCCTTTGCCGCAAAATATTGCGCGGTAACAGCAAAAGCAAGCCCTGCCACCGCAAACGCGACAAGGATAAGGCTCATCCGCACAATATATCCGAAATCGCCCTCCGCTATTCCTCTGTCGATGATCGCCGCGACAATGAGCGGCACCATAAGCTCAAATGATGTTTCCGTCAGCTTAAAAAGAGGCGCGAGGACGGTTTCTTTTTTATAAAATCTCAGGTATTTCCATAATCTTTTCAAGACTGCACCCGTTGCTCCTTTTTCAAATTCCATTCTTTTACAATACTCGATCACAATGCTATTTTATCGCACTATTACCAAAAAGTCAACATAAATACATCATTTCGCGCGTATTAATAAAAAAGGACAACATCCGAAAGAGAGGAAGTAAATGTGAAGCGGTTCAAGGTCTTTATCATAAACGGCAAAAAAATAAAACGCGCGGCATCGGCGGCGCTTGCGATTGCCTCGTCGGTGGGCATATGCGCCGCAGTCAGCTATAACGCGCCGAAGGCGATAACCGCATTTTCCGTTGCCGGCGGCGATATTTCGGAGACAATACTCAAAAGCGGTATGCCTCATGAGGACGAGCCGTTTGATATAAAGGAGATAATGAACACCGTTTTAGGCTTTGATAAGGACGAGCCGACTACGATCATAGAAAGCGCATACGGCACTGTGCCTGTGCATGAGGATGCCACGCCGCCTCCTACTCCGGAGGCGGTCATAACGCCCCCGCAAAGTGCGGAAAGCTCCGACAGCGCTTTGCCGTCGCATAATGAGATCATATCGGCACCCGGACCGGAGATCAATAATGCGACATCATATAATATTGACACGGACAGTCTCTGCCGACAGCCGTCGGATATAAAGATCTCACTGTCCGATGAGCCGGAGGTGCTTGTATTTCACACACATACGACCGAATGTTATGACGGTGATGAAATGAGCGGTGAGTCGGAGCGTACAACGAACGAAAATTACAATGTATGCGCGGTAGGCGATGTCATATGCGACACTCTTGAAAGCTACGGTATACATACCATACACGACAAAACGATACATGACTATCCGTCATATCAAGGCTCCTATACTCGTGCGCTGAGCACCTTAACGGCGGATCTTGAAAAGTACCCGTCGATCAAGGTAACATTAGACATACACAGGGACGCATATGTTTACAGTGACGGGAGCAAGCTGCGCGTCGCGACAAACATAAACGGCAAAGATACCGCGCAGGTCATGCTCGTTCTCGGTACGGACAGCATGGGGCTGTACCACCCCCACTGGCGGTCTAATCTTGTCCTTGCCGCCAAAATACAGAGCGCGGCGCAGATAATGTACCCGGACATGATGCGGCCTATCAACCTGCGCCGCGAGCGGTTCAATATGCACGCGACAAAAGGCTCTCTGCTTATAGAGGTCGGAAGCAACGGCAATTCTCTTGCGGAGGCGAGATCCTCCGCCGAATATATAGGCAGGGCTATTGCCGCAGCTCTTCTTGAGGGATAGTCCGTTTTTGCATTAGGATTATGCCGAACAGTATGACCGCAACGCCCATAAGCCGGCTCGCGCCGATCTCCTCACCTAAGATCATCGAGCCGAGTATCATGCTCGTCACAGGCTCCATGGTGGAAAATATGCCTGCCTCCGCCTCTCCCTCGCGGCGAAGCCCTGTCTGAAACAGCGGCATTGCACCAAGCGAGACCATAAGCGCGATCATCACGCAAAGACTCCATGAAAGCGGAGTTGCCGATATTCGGAAATTGCCCGATAAAAGCCCGAATATGAGCACTGCCGCGCTCATTATGAGCATAACATAGAATGTCAGAACGACATAGTCCATGCTCTCAAGCCCCGAATGCTTGAGATATATCACATAAAAGCTGTAGAATATCCCCGACAGCAGCGCCAGCAGCACGCCAAGCCTGTTTGATGCTGCGCCGATGTCGGAAAACATAAATATACCCACCGTTACAAGCATTACCGCGCTGAGCGTAACGCGCGGCAGCCTTTGCCGGTATATGAGCGCGGAGGATATGACTATAACGAGCGGATATATAAAATGAAGCGTTGTCGCGATCCCTGTCGCGATGTAATAATACGAAATGTAAAGAAGCAGTATCGGCAGTGCCTGTCCGACAAGGGCAAGAATGACGATCTGTTTCATTTTCCTTGAGCTTTGCCGCAATCGGCGTTTATCGGCGATTATCATTGCCAGCAGTACGGGCAGGGATAGAAAACCGCGCAAAAATGTAAGCGTGATCCCGTTTATGCCGCCGCGGTATGCCATTGCCGACAGCGTCGGGACGATGCCGTATAAAACGGCTGATAATAACAAATAAAGCCTGCCCTTCGTCAAGAAATCATCTCCTTCGGAAGATCAGGCTTTTTATATTTTGTGCTTTACAGGCTCTCAAGCTCTCTCTTCCATATATTCACAGACGCGTCTGACGGCATACGCCAGTCACCTCTGGGAGAAAGAGCAACGGAACCGACCTTCGGCGCGTCGGGCATACATGAGCGCTTGAACTGCTGGCTGAAGAAACGGTAAAAAAAGTTTTTAAGCCATGCAAGGATAAATTCGCGGTCATATTCGCCCTCAAACGCTTTAACGGCAAGTCTGAGTATTTTTGACGGCTTGAAGCCGTATCGTATAAGCTGATACAGGAAGAAGTCGTGCAGCTCATACGGCCCGACTATGCTTTCCGTTTTCTGCGATATTTCGCCGTTCTCAGGCGGAAGCAGCTCCGGGCTTACAGGCGTTGCGAGAATGTCGGCAAGCGTCGTTTTGAGCGTTTCACTGTCGGTGCGCTCCGCCTCATATTCAACAAGATAGCGGATAAGCGTTTTTGGCACGCCGGCGTTTACGCCGTACATACTCATATGATCGCCGTTATATGTCGCCCAGCCCAATGCAAGCTCGGACAGATCGCCTGTTCCTATGACAAGACCGCCGAGCATATTCGCAAAATCCATCAGCACCTGCGTCCGCTCGCGCGCCTGAGCGTTTTCATATGTCACATCGTAGTCCGTATCGCTGTGCCCTATATCGCCCAGATGCCCCGTCACCGCGTCGCGAACAGGTATTTCCCTGAATGTCACGCCCAGCGACTTTGCAAAGTTTACGGCGTTATTATATGTCCTGTCGGTAGTGCCGAAGCATGGCATTGTAACGGCATATATATCGCGGCGATCGCGTGATAAAGCGTCAAACGCGCGTACCGTCACAAGCAGAGCAAGCGTTGAGTCAAGTCCGCCGGATATGCCTATGACCGCTGCTTTCGCGCGCGTATGCTCAATGCGCTTGGCAAGTCCGAGCGACTGTATTGTCAAAATATCCTCGCTGCGCTTTTTTCGCAGTGCCGGATCGGACGGTACGAACGGATGCTTGTCAATATGCCTGTCAAGCTCCGTATCGGCAACATCCATATCCAGCTCGACATATCTGTAGGTATCATCGCGTCCCATACGGAAGGTGGTTGACCTTCTCCTCTCAGCAGTAAGTCTTTCCAGATCCGCAACGGCGTATACGCGCGAATTTGTAAATTTTTCGGCACGGGCCAGAATAACGCCGTTCTCTGATATTATATTATCGCCGGCGAACACCAGATCCGTAGTCGATTCTCCGTAGCCGGCATCGGCATACACATATGCCGCGTATAGTCTTGCGCTCTGAGAGTTTACAAGCATTTTCCTGTATTCATCCTTTGCCGTAAGCTCATTTGACGCGGACAGATTGGCGATAACCGTCGCTCCTGCCGCCGCGTGATGCGACGATGGCGGTACGGTCGCCCAAAGATCCTCGCAGATCTCAACGCCCATGCAAAATTCGGGCATTGCGGCGGCTGTAAATAAAATATTCGAGCCGAACGGGACCGTCTCGCCCAGCAGCTCTATATCGGTCACGCTCTCCGTGCCTGCCGAAAAATGGCGACGCTCATAGAACTCGCCATGATTTGGAATATTCATTTTCGGGATTATCCCTTTTATATGCCCTCTGTTTATAACTGCGGCACAGTTATACAGCTTGCCGCCTATATCAAGCGGAAGCCCGACGACGGCTGTTATGTCTATGCCCTCCGTCGCTTCGCGGATCTTTCCCAAGCCGTCCTGTGCGCCGTCTAAAAGAGTGCGCTGCAAAAACAGATCCGAGCAGGTGTATGCCGTCACGCAAAGCTCGGGAAAAACAACGACCTTTGCTCCGCTCCTATACGCATCTATAACGGCGTTTATTATCTGCTCGGTATTATGATCCGTATCGGCAACTCTTACATCGGTCGTTACCGCGGCAAGCTTTATAAATCCGTCCTTCATACGATCAACTCCCTTGATTACTCAGATAGCTTTTGCTCTACCGCCTGTTTAAGCTCCTTTACATCGCTTTCGGGTATGGTCGTCATAAACGAACGGCGGCAGTCCTTTATCCTCTCCAGCTTTTCAAGCGCGGCGGCGTAATCGCCCAGCTTATCATCTATCTGCGCTCCATGATACCATGCCTCGACAAACAGCGGTTGCGCATCAAGCACAGAATCGGAGATCTCCTTGGCACGCTCATATTCGCCCCTGTTATAGTGGCATATGAGCATATTATCGCATATGTCGCGGTCATCGTTGGCGTATTCATAAGCCTCACAGCAAAAATCAAATGTTTTTTCCGAATCAGGATCTGTCTCTATCATAAAAAATCCGATCATGCCGTAGAGCATTATGCTCCGATAGCCGTCATTATACAGCTCCATCGCGTCATCAAGCGCTTCCTTTATATTTCCGCGTTTGTAGTAGCACATACAGCGCTGTATGACGGCGCGCGCACGCATTTGCGGCTTGAGCTTATATGACAAGATCTCATTTACGATCTGCTCCGCCTTGTCCACATCGCCCGTTCTGAGCAGTATATACGAATACTCCATTCTTATATCGCCCTTTGCGTGACCTGTGTCCACCGCCTTTTTATACCATTGCGCGGCTTCGTCGTACTTTCCCTCGCCGAATTTGCGCTTGCCGATTATGCAGTATATCTGCGGCAGGTATGTGTATATGAAATATGCGATAAAAATTACCGTCGCGGCAAGTCCGAGCAGAACGCTTTTTTTGTATGCGAAAAACAGAATAGCTCCGACAACAACCGCATAAAACAGCTTTCCCATAGTAAACCTCCGTTATGCGATCATCCTTAAAATTCAGCCGTGCCTACAGTTCTCGGGAACGGCAGGACATCGCGGATGTTTTGCATACCCGTTATATACATGACCGCTCTCTCAAAGCCCAAGCCAAAGCCGGCGTGCTTGTTCGTGCCGTATTTACGCAGATCAAGATACCACTCGTAATCCTTAGGATCAAGCCCCATCTCCTTCATGCGCCCGACCAGAACATCATAGTCCTCCTCGCGCTGGCTTCCGCCTATGATCTCGCCTATGCCCGGCACAAGCACATCAACGGCGGCGACCGTCCTTTTGTCATCGTTGAGCTTCATATAGAACGCCTTTATTTCCTTTGGATAATCCGTTACCATAACGGGACGCTTAAATACCGTTTCGGTAAGAAAACGCTCATGCTCCGTCTGAAGATCCGCGCCCCATTGTGCCTTGTAGCGGAAATTGTCGTTATGCTTTTGGAGTATCTCGATCGCCTCCGTATATGTAATACGGGCAAAATCATTCGATACTACATTGTTTAGCCTATCAAGCAATCCCTTGTCTATGAAGCGGTTGAAGAAATCCATTTCCTCCGGCGCGTTTTCAAGACAGTAGTTGATTATATATTTGAGCATATCCTCAGCAAGGCTCATATTGTCATTAAGATCGGCGAACGCTATTTCCGGCTCTATCATCCAGAACTCCGCCGCATGGCGCGTGGTATTCGAGTTCTCCGCGCGGAAGGTCGGTCCGAATGTATAAACGCTGCCGAATGCCATACAGTATGTTTCGACATTGAGCTGTCCGCTTACGGTAAGGTTAGTGCTTTTGCCGAAGAAATCCTTTGAATAATCCACCTTGCCCGACTCGGTAAGCGGCAGGTTTTCGGGATCGAGGGTGGATACTCTGAACATTTCTCCTGCGCCCTCGCAGTCACTGCCGGTTATTATGGGTGTGTGAACATACACAAATCCGCGTTCATTGAAAAACTTATGGATCGCGTACGCTATCATTGAACGCACGCGGAACACTGCCGCAAATGTGTTGGTTCTCGGTCTCAGATGCGCTATCGTTCTGAGATATTCAAACGAGTGCCGCTTTTTCTGAAGCGGATATTCGGGCGCGGACAATCCCTCTATCGCGACCTTTTCCGCCTTTATCTCAAACGGTTGCTTTGCCTCCGGAGTAATCGCGAGAATGCCCGTTACGGTGATCGCCGCGCCTACATTGAGCTTTGCAAGCTCTCCGTAGTTGTCGAGCTTATCGGCTTCTATTACCACCTGCACGCTCTTGAAAAAGCTACCGTCATTTACCTCTATAAATCCAAACTGGTTTGATGCGCGTACCGTTCTTATCCAGCCCGATACCGTCACCTCGCCGCCGCCGTATTTATCGGTGCTGCGATATAGATCCTTTATAATCGTCTTCATAATATTATGTTATTCTCCTTGCAAATTTTTATCATTTCATCAGGCCATACCGACTGCTGTACCTCGCCTATATGCGCCTTATTGAGCATAAGCATACACAATCTCGATTGACCTATGCCGCCGCCTATGGTATACGGCAGCTCTTTATTAAGTATCATCTTATGGAATGTCATTTCCAGTCGCTGGGGACAGCCTGCCTCGTTTATCTGTGATACGAGCGAATTTTCATCAACGCGTATTCCCATGCTCGACAGCTCAAACGCCATATCAAGAAGCGGATAATACACTACGATGTCGGCGTTAAGCTCCCAATCGTCATAGTCGGGCGCTCTGCCGTCATGACGCGTACCGGATCTTAAGGTCTTGCCGATCTGCATGATACATGCGGCGTGATGCTCCCTTAAAAACTTGTTCTCGCGCTCCTTGGGCGTATCGTCGGGGTACATATCCTCAAGCTCCTGAGTAGTAACGAACACTATATCCTCTTTGAACTTGTTGTCTACCTCTTCATATTCGGCGCACACCTTTTTTGCGGTTCTGCGCATTGCCTTGTATATTTTTCTTACAGTCTCCTTGAGCGTTTCAAGCTCGCGATCCTTTTTTTCTATGACCGCTTCCCAGTCCCACTGGTCGACATACATCGAATGGATATTATCGACCTCTTCATCGCGGCGGATCGCGTTCATATCAGTATAAATGCCCTCGCCGGGTCTGAAGCCGTATTTACCAAGCGTCATCCTCTTCCATTTCGCTAATGAATGGACTATCTCAAGCGTCGCACCGTCTATACAGGGTGCGTCAAAGCTTACGGGACGCTCAACGCCGTTAAGGTTATCGTTAAGTCCCGTTTCGGGACGAACGAACAGCGGCGCGGTCACGCGCTGAAGATTCATCGCCTTTACCAGCTCATGCTGGAATGTGTCCTTGATGAATTTGATCGCGTATTCCGTAGTCCTTCCGTCAAGTTTTGGATCGTATCCCTGTGGTATTATCAATGCCAATTTCACCAACCTCTTTCCTGATGTATATTATTATATTTTGCGTTTGTTTAAGATCACAGCACGCCCAGACACAGTATAACGGCTATGCCCAATACTATGCGGTATATGCCGAACGCGGTAAAGCTGTGGCTCTTGACGAATTTCATCAGGAACCGTATCGATGCCAGTGATACTACATACGCCACCGCCATGCCTATGAGCAGCACAAGCAAATTCGGCGCCGTTAGCATATCTATATTTTTTGCTATCTTTATAAGACTCACGCCTGCCATAACGGGTATCGCCAGAAAGAATGCAAATTCCGCCGCTATCTCGCGACTGCATCCGACAAGCATTCCGCCCAGTATCGTCGCGCCCGACCGCGATGTGCCTGGGACTATCGACAACACCTGGAACGCGCCTATTTTAAGCGCCGTTGTGTAGCTTATATCGTCAAGGCTTGTTATAGTCGCTTTCTTCCCTATCCGCTCTATTATTATGAACGCGATACCGTAAATTATAAGCATCGCCGAAACGACCTGCCAGTTTTCTATCCTGTCCATAAGGTCATCGAGCGCCAGACCGATAACAGCCGCCGGTATGCAGGCTACTATTATCTTTGACCAAAGCTGCCATGTCCGTTTCCTTTTCTCCTTGCCGGCAGATAGCGAAAACGGATTGAGCTTCTTGAAAAATATCGTAACAACGGCAAGTATCGCGCCGAGCTGAATAACATATAAATACAGATCGGACGATGTAAAGGAGCTGTCATTGCCCATAAATTCGTTTACGAGGATCATATGCCCTGTTGAGCTTATAGGCAGCCATTCGGTTATTCCTTCAACGATACCTAAAAAGACCGATCTTATACATTCAATAAATTCAAGCATTTCCTGTCCCCTTTATATAGTCGATTATTACTTGTGCGCTGTTTTCTATGCCTACCTTTTCGGAATTGATGCACAGATCGTAATTCTCCATCTCGCCCCAGTTCCTGTTCGTATAGAAATTGTAGTATGTCCGCCGCTGCTTCTCCGTTTTTACTATCTTGTCCTTCGCCTGCTTCATCGTAAGACCAAATCTGTCGGCAACGCGCTTTGCGCGAAATTCAAGCGGCGCGTATACGAACACGCGTATGACATTTACATCCTTTGCCTTGGAAAGCACATAGTCGGCGCAGCGCCCGACTATAACGCAATTATTCTGCGCGGCGGCGCGTCTTATTATCTCCGACTGCGATATGAAAAGCTTATCGTTTAGCGGCATCGTATAGCCCATGCCGCCCACCATGCCTTTCATAGCGTATGTACCGCCGGCAATGGAAAACAGAAGGCTCTTTTTTGCTTTTTCATCATACTGCTTGGCAGTCTCCGCGTCAAAATTGCCGTATTCCGCCGCTTTGTCGAGCAGATCGTCGTCGTAGAACTCATATCCGAGCTTTTCCGCCACCTCCTGACCTATGTTTATACCTGCCGCACCGTAACGCCTGCCGATACATATTACATTTGTCATATTGTCCTCCATTTCAATTACTGCGTTTGATCGTACTCCTCATACAACACCGGCACTTCCTTCTTGTACTCCTCTATGTATGCTTTTATCTTGCTTATATAGTGGCGTGTTTCGGAAAACGGGATAACATTGAGCGTTTTCCCGTCCGAGCTGTAATGGGGATCATCCAGCCATTTATCAACATTTCCTGTCCCTGCATTATACGCCGCCAGAGCCAGATCGACCGAGCCGTAACGGTCTGTCAGCGATTTCAGCAGGAAGCATCCTATTTTTATATTCGTCTCCGGGTCCATATAATCATAATCGACAAGCCCCAGCTTTTTGCCGTATTCATCCGCCGTCGCAGCCGTAAGCTGCATCAGTCCGCCAGCATACTTTGACTTTGCGTCGGCAACAAAATTGCTCTCCTGCTTTATGACGGCTATGACAAGGTACGGGTCAATATTGTTTTCAAGCGAATATTTTACTATATATTCGCCGTATTGCACAGGATATTTTATGCTCTTGCTCAGCTCGGTGCCGCTTTTCATCGCCACGATCACCGTACAGGTCGCCGCCACCGCGAATGCCGCCGCCGCAATGACCTTCAGCCCTGCTTTAAAGCGGCGTCGTCTTACTCTTGTTCTTTGCTTCGCTTTTAATTTGATTACAGATGTGCTCAATTTGCTCTCCTTGGATCTTGCTGCCGTTGTTTTCTATCACATAATCGGCGTATTTTATATACTCGCAGTCCTCAGGCTGCGAATTTATACGATTTACAGCTGCGCCGCCGTCTATCCCGTCGCGGCGCATAATGCGTTTTAGGCGAATATCCTTATCCGCCGTAACGACCACCATACATCTGCACATATCATATACCGGACTGCCTATTATCACCGCGCCGTCTATGGCGGCAATCGCCGCGCCGGATCGGTCTATTTCATCGGCTATATATTCCTTTATATATTTGTGCGTTATGCGCGTAAGTATCTCAAGTTTTTTTCTGTCCCCAAAAACGATCGTGCCTAATTTCTCTCTGTCGAGCGCTCCGCATTCGTTTAAGATCCCGCCACCAAAAGCATTACGGATCTCGTCAAGGCACTGCGAGCCCTTTTCCGTTACCCTCCGCGACGCCTCGTCCGCATCCGCTACATATATGCCTCTTTTGCGAAACATATCGCTTACAGTCGATTTGCCCGCGCCCGTAGGGCCTGTTATTCCGAATATATAATCTGCCATTTCAAATATTTTCTATCTGCCAGTCTATGACTCCTCTGCCTTCGCGCTCCAATATCCTGTTTGCCAGAGCGAAATGTCCGCAGCCGAAAAATCCGCGAGATGCCGAAAGCGGACTCGGATGCGCCGCCGTCATAACGATATGACGGGGATTTGTTATCAGCTTCATTTTTTCCTTGGCGTTATTGCCCCAAAGCATAAACACAATCGACTCTTCGCGATCGTTTAAAAGCTCTGTTATCCTGTCCGTAAGCTGCTCCCAGCCCTTGTTGCGATGTGAATTTGCCGCGCCACCGCGTACCGTAAGAGATGAATTGAGCAGCAGCACACCCTGTCTTGCCCATTTTTCCAGATACCCGTTATTGGGGATATAGCAGCCCAGCTCAGAGTTCAGCTCCTTATATATATTCGCCAGTGACGGCGGTATCTTTACACCCTGCTTTACCGAAAACGCAAGCCCATGCGCCTGCTCCGGCTCGTGGTACGGGTCCTGACCGAATATCACGACCTTTACATCGGCATACGGCGTCCATTTGAGCGCGTTATATATATCATACATATCGGGATATACCGTATGATCCCTGTATTCGGCAGCAAGGAAGCGGCGCAGCGATCTATAGTAATCCTTATCAAATTCATCCGCCAAAAGCGCATCCCAATCATTCCCGATATGTACCATAACAGCCTCCGATTACACATATATGTTAATTATATCATATATTGGCTAAAATTTCAAGAATTTTTTTATTATATCCTGCTCGGATATAAGCGTTATATTGCCGCTGTCGTCCTTTTGGGCGGCTATGACGGTATATCGCGGCGATATTTGCCGCGCGGCGTCGAGCATTGTGTGATGATCGTCGATGACAACAAGCCGCGCTCTGTCTGTTCGCTTCGGCGCGGAAAGACCGCTTATGAAGTCAATATCGTACAGCTCGCGTCCCGTAACGGCGTTGCCCATAAGAAAAACGGCCATAATAAACATAGACGGATTTATATGTCCCTTATAGAACGATATTACGGCAGCCGTCAGAAACGAGATGCCCGTAATCACCGAAAAAACCGTAAGTATCCGCCGCGCGGCGCGCTGTCCGATATGATACGACAATATCCTCTTTGCGATAACTCCGCCGTCAAGCGGCAGAACAGGCATGATGTTGATAAGCATAAGCCCGATATTTATTTTATAGAGCATATCGTTTCCGAAATATGTCCCCAAAAGCGCCATCGCTCCGTTGGCGAGCGGACCTACGCCGTACAGTATGATCTCATCAGATACCGACCGCACTATTTTATTTTTCAGCGTAAGATGCGCCCCGAACGGCGAAAACGATACCGACTCCGCCCTAAGACCCATACACGCCGCCGCCGCAAGATGCGCCAGCTCATGCAGCGCAACCGATATATATGCCGTAAGCAACACTTGTGCGCTGCCTGTAGCCGCCGCTGCCGCCGCAAGCGGAATGATAAGCGGACTTATATGAAGCTTCATTTTATCTCCGTTCCGCCGCCTCAGAGCGGCATAATACCATTATTTTTATACAAACAAAAAAGCAGAACTTTATTTTTCTGCTTTAGTGTCCCTTTATTGTTATGCCAGTCGGCATCCGCCCACAGGTCTTATTTTCAGGATATGGCACATACCGTCACCCAAAACAGTCTCTATGCGCGATTTAAATTCATCAAGCATATCGCATGGCACAAACGCCTGTACCGTACCGGCAAATCCGCCGCCGTGAACGCGATATGAGCCTCTCTCGCCCAATATCTCGCCGCACAGCGCAAGCGTTACCGCCACCGCCTGCTGAGTCGGCAGGCTTGATGCGTATACATTTTGCAGATACATATATGATGACAACCCCGACTGTCTGTTGAGCTTACAGAAGCCGTCAAAATCACCGTTTGTCAGAAGCTCTGCCTGCTGCTGAGCAAGCCGCGTGTCGTGGAAGAAATGAAATGCTCTCAAAACGGCTCTGTCATTTTTCAGCGTCTCGCGCAGCGGCTTCATATTTTTCATAAACTCCGACTCATCTACATCGCGCAGATATTCCTTTCCGAAATACCTTGCGACCGTCTTCATCTCAGCCGGCACCGCCGCATATTCACCCGTCAGCTCTGCATGATCTGCGCCGCTGTCTATGATACACAGGGCATGGTCATATTTTGTCAGATCAAACTCTACCTTACGCACTATGGGCACAGTCGGATCATTGAAATCTATAGCCACTACCGCGCCTACCGATGACGCCATCTGATCCATGAGTCCGCTCGGTTTGTCATAATATACATTCTCGGCATACTGCCCGATCTTTGCGATCTCGACCGCGTCGACCTCGCCGTTGGCGAACAGGTTGCTTACGATCGTCCCCACCAGCACCTCAAACGCAGCCGATGAGGATAGTCCCGATCCTTTCATAACATTCGATTCGGTGTACGCGTTAAAGCCGCTGAGCTTGTAACCCCTGTCGGCAAATGAGCGCAAAACGCCCCGTATAAGCGCGATCGCCTTATCGAACTGCTCCGGGTGTATTTGAAGATCATCAAGAGCTATCTCGTCCATAGGATAACCCTTGGATTTTATCCTTACCACATTGTCATCATTAAACGATACCGCCGCCACAACATCAAGATTGACGCTTCCTGCCAGGACGCATCCATGCTGATGATCCGTATGATTGCCACCGATCTCCGTCCTGCCCGGCGCGGAAAACAGAGCCTGCTCTGCCGCATCGCCAAAGGTTTTCTTATATCCCTCGATCACTCTCATGAAACGCTCCGCATACGGCGCGGCATCATCCGCCGCGTACATATAGCGCAGCTTTTCGTCAAGATCGCCGGCGTTCAATCGGTCAATAAGCTCTCTTGTCTTTAACATTGGTTACTCCTATTCCACCTTCAAAAAATCGCTTACCGTATTTTTCATCTGATCCTTGTCAACTACAGTGTTGTATATGATCGTGCGGTCTTTAAGCTCCGCAAGCGATGCGGGCACCTTCATACCGCTCTTTTGCTCAAGCATACCGAGCAGCTCAAATTCGTCCTTGCCCGCAACTGCGTTGTAATCCTCAAGCGCGATAAGCACGCTCTGATTGAATTTAAACGGGCTTGCCGTAGATGCGATGACCGTCTTTGTTTTATCAGCGGTACGCGCCGTATATTTATCATATACGCATTTGCCGACCGCGGTATGCGTGTCCATAACATATCCGCTCTCATTAAATGTTTTCTTGATCGCGGACATGGTCTCCTTATCGTCACAGCAGTCCGCGTCAAACAGCTCCTGCATCTTAGCTTTTATATCGTCGGATACCTCGTATTTACCGGTTTCGGCAAGCTGTGCCATAAGCTCGGCAACTATCCTGTCGTTCTGTCCCGACAGATCGTACAGAAACCGCTCAAGGTTAGATGATATCAGAATATCCATCGACGGTGATATAGTCATATGGAAGCTGCGGTTTTTGTCATACACGCCAGTCCTTATAAAGTCGGTCAGGACATTGTTCTCGTTTGACGCGCATATGAACTTGTTTACGGGCAGACCCATCTTCTTTGCGTAATATGCCGCAAGGATATTGCCGAAATTGCCTGTCGGCACGACAATATTTATCTTATCTCCGAGCGTTATCTCGTTTGACTTTATAAGATCGGCATATGCCGAGAAGTAATAAACGATCTGCGGCACGAGCCGTCCCCAGTTGATGGAATTTGCGCTTGACAGCTTAAATCCGTTTCTGCCCAGAAGCGTTTTATACTCACCATCGGTAAATATTTTCTTGACGCCGTTTTGCGCGTCGTCAAAATTGCCCCTGACCGCCGCGACGGAAACATTGTCTCCGCGCTGCGTGATCATTTGCAGCTTCTGTATCTCGCTTACTCCGTTATCGGGATAGAAAACGATTATTCTTGTTCCGTTTACATCCCTGAAGCCCTCCAATGCCGCCTTGCCCGTATCTCCGGATGTCGCGACAAGAATGATTATCTCCTCGGACTCACCCGTCATACGCATCGAGGTCGTCAGAAAATGCGGCAGGATCTGAAGAGCCATGTCCTTGAACGCACAGGTCGGACCATGCCACAGCTCCAGAAAGTATACGGAATTATTGAGCTTATATACAGGCGCGATAGCGTCTGTTCCGAATTTCTCCTTCGTATACGCGCCCGTTATACATTTTTTCAGATCGTCCTCGGAAAAATCGGTCAGAAATTTGCCGAGCACAAACTGCGCCCGATCGTGATACGACCTGTCCGCAAGCCAGCTTATTTGCTCAAGCGTCACCGTCGGAAAGCTCTCCGGCACGAACAGTCCGCCCTCGACGGACAGCCCCTGCTTTATCGCATATGCCGAGCTTACGCTTATACTGTTGTCCCTTGTGCTGTGATACTGCATTTTATGAATGATCCCCTTTCATTAAAGAACAAAGCGATTTTCTACAAAGTAAAAGCATTCGGATTGCGCGCCTGTAACGGGCACAATCCGAAATCGTAAGGTTCCTTATTGTATATTATGTCAATGCCTTTACATAATCCGGCGCGGACTTTTCATCTATGCTCATCGAAAGAACAAATGCGATGCCGAACTTCTTGCTTATATTTTCCAATCTCTTCAAAAATCTCTCCAGCCCGTCAAGATCATCGCCTCTTACGATCTTGAACAGCCCGTCTACGAATATATTGGTTATATCATAGTTGCCGCTTATGATGCCGCATATGAAACCCTCAAACTCGCTGTAATCAACAATATCAAAGTCCGTTGTGTCTATCATTCTTACGGCGCGCTTTATGTCATACATTGCGCTTGATGTATTGTTTGAGATAAAAATCACATTGCCCTTTGCTGTTTCCACCGCTTCGTTGACTTGTGCAATAAGAGCCTTTGTCTTTCCTGCTCCCTTGCCTCCCGTTAATGCCTTAATCATGGTAATTACCTCCAGTTTTTTTATTTATTAAGACGCGCTTCAAGTTCTGCCTGCATATCGGTGTAGCCCGGCTTGCCTAAGAGCGCGAACATATTCTTTTTATAGGACTCAACTCCCGGCTGATTGAACGGATTGACGCCGAGTACATATCCGGAAATTCCGCACGCCATTTCAAAGAAATATACGAGCTTTCCGAAATTATACGCGTCAAGCGCCGGCACGCGCACCGCGAGATTGGGAACGCCGCCGTCAACATGAGCAAGCGCCGTACCCTGCGCCGCCTTCAGATTGACATAATCGACGGTCTTGTCCGCGAGGAAATTCAATCCGTCAAGGTTATCGTCATTTGCCTTTATCGTCACATTCTTTTTGGGTGCGTCCACAAGTATCGCCGTTTCAAAAAGTATGCGCTGTCCGTCCTGTATATACTGTCCCATGGAGTGGAGATCCGTTGAGAAATCGGCCGCTGCCGGGAATATACCCTTATTGTCCTTGCCCTCGCTCTCGCCGTAAAGCTGCTTCCACCATTCCCCGAAATAGTGCAGCGACGGCTCAAAGTTTATGAGCATCTCGACCGTTTTTCCCTTGCGCGCAAGGCAGTTTCTTACAGCCGCATACTGATAAGCCGGATTTTCCGAAAGCTCCGGATTGGTATAAAGCTCTCTGCCGTCATACGCGCCCTGCATCATAGCGTCTATGTCTATTCCTGCGGCGGCTATCGGAAGAAGTCCTACAGCGGTAAGCACACTGAACCGTCCGCCGACATCATCGGGGACAACAAATGTTTCATAACCCTCTGCGTCCGAAAGCGTCTTTAACGCGCCGCGCGCCTTGTCGGTAGTGGCGAATATCCTCTTTTTCGCGCCCTCTTTGCCGTATCGCTCCTCAAGTATCTCCTTAAACACTCTGAACGCTATCGCCGGCTCTGTGGTCGTTCCGGATTTAGAAATTACATTTACGGAAAAATCCTTGTCCGCGACCGCCTCGATAAGCTCGGCAAGATATGTTGAGCTTATGCTGTTGCCTGCATAGAATATCTGCGGGCCGCCTCTCTGCTCCTTTGAAACGGCGTTGGCAAACGAATGCGAAAGCATCTCTATAGCCGCTCTCGCGCCGAGATACGAGCCGCCTATGCCGATAACTATCAGCACATCGGAGTCCTCGCGTATCTGCGCCGCCGCTTTCTTGATCCTTGCAAATTCATCCTTATCGTAATCCTTCGGCAGATCTACCCAGCCCAGAAAATCACTGCCTGCGCCCGATCTTGTCTGCACGATCTCATGAGCCGCTTTTATATACGGTCTCATGGCGTCTATCTCGTCCTGCGAAACGAAATCCAGCGCTTTTTTATAGTCAAATACTAATTCAGACATATGCTGACCTCCACTTTATGATACTGCATATATTTTACAACATTTTGGCATTCTTGTCAATACTATTTTCAGTTATTTTGCTCATCGGGGGTTTACATATACCGGTTTATGTGGTAGAATACAGTTAATACCACAATTGGCGAGGTACTCATAATGGCTGATAATAAAAACAATGTAAAACTCATCGCGCAAAACAAAAAAGCGCGGCATGAATATTTCATACTCGAAACATACGAATGCGGCATAGAGCTGTTCGGCACAGAGGTCAAATCGATACGCGAGGGCAAGGTGAACATAAAGGAGGCATACGCCAACATCAAGGGCGGCGAGGTATGGCTCCACGCGATGAATATAAGCCCGTTTGAAAAGGGCAATATATTCAACCGCGATCCCCTGCGCGACAAACGCCTCCTGATGCACAAACGCGAGATATTGAAGCTGTCCCAATCGCTCAAGGAACAGGGGCTGTCGCTTGTGCCGCTGAAGGTATACCTTAAAAATTCACTCGTCAAGGTAGAGCTTGCACTTGTCAAGGGCAAAAAGCTATACGACAAGCGCGAGGACATCGCTCGGCGCGATGCGCGTCGAAGCATTGACAGAGCAATTAAAAACGCTCAAAGATAAACGAAAATGAGAGGCCGCAAAGCAGCAGTCTCTCATTTTTTCATTACCTCTATTGCTTTTGTAATTGCCTCCGGCATGGGTACTCCCATAAGCGCGGCATTCTCCGTAAGGCTAAGAAGCTCATTTGCGGAAAACGCAATCGTTACAGCGTCCTTTATGTATGCCGTTCCCATCATCACATCGAGTCGATGCGCTATAAGCACTATCAGAAGCGTAACGCCCTTCCTCACAAGCCCCTTGAAGCCTGCGCGGCTTTCAAGGCATCCGTTTTCCGTCTTTGGCGATGACTTGAATATTCCGGCAACGATCAGTCCGGTCATGTAATCCGCCGCCATGAAAATACACAAGGTCGTAAGCGCGCTGCTCCAGCCGCCGAACATATGCGCCACAGCAGCACCGATGATCCCCATGGCGACACAGGCAATATTTCTTATCATTGTATCGCCCCTTCCCCGTTATACTCTCAGTTCAAGAGCGTCTACCTGATTTCCCAGATTTTCAAGCTCCGTATCGTATCTTGCCTCCAGCTCGTCTATCCGCTCCTCCAGATCGCCGAAAAGCCTCGCGGCGTATGATGCCGCCCAGCTCTGATCGGTAATTTGTTCCGAGTAGCCGTAATCATCCGCTGTCGGATCGCTTATATTATAGCTCATACTATCCCCCGTTCCGCCGCCTTACGGCGGCATTTTTTTCTTTATCTTCTCTGCCCACCGCGAAGCGGTGTGCGCCGAAGGTGCTTTGTTCTTTAAAGCCGCGCCGACCTGCCGCGATCTATAGAGGTCGGCACAGCGTTACGGTATATTACCAAACATTGATAAATTTACAGTCTCTATCGCGTGACGGCATATGATTGATAAGCCACTTCTTATACGCGGCAAGGCGCGAGTTAAAGGCTGTCATATGCCTGTTGTAGCTGTCGCTGTCGCGCTGGTAAAGATTTATTTTGGCAAGTATATAATCAACATACATACTGTCATACGGCGCGGCGCATACCGTTTCATCCGTAACCGAGCGCGTTATAACGCAGTCGGGCAGCGGATCGCCCGACCCGTCTACAGCTTCCGGGTCCGTAACGAGCAGATACAAGCCGCTGTTTTCCGGATCCGGCATCTTCCCCAGCACCGGCACGCTTTCCGCAAACGCCGCGCCCTGCGAGGTCGTGATGTTGATCGTATCGCCCGTAAGGAACTCATTATTGCCAAGCCTTATATATACGCCGTCATCATCTGAGGCAAATGATGCGCTGCCCCTGTATCGCGGCAGCCGTATCGGATAATACGGCTCCTCGTATATGACGGTCACCTTTGAATACGATGACAAGTCTCCGTTTATAAAATCAAGCTTTTCCAGCTCCTTGCCGTCGGCTGTGACGGAATATATGTTTTCTATCCGCACGCCCTCCGGCAGCGGTATGTGACCGCTGCCGTCCGAGGATATATATACCGTCTTATATACCGTCCTGTCCTCGACCGCGAGCATGGACGATACCTCGTCGCACCATATATACATCTCCGCTTCGTCATATTCGGACGGATAATACTGCTTTACCTGTCTTATTACATCATTGATATACATAGCAAACCCCCTGTCAGATCTCCTTATACCTTCTTCCGCCGGCGGCGTTTACCGGCTCGATCTCGTAGAACACGACTCTGCCGCTGCCGCTTATATGTATGCGATAACCGTTTCCCATCACCGCGCGGACAGGACATCGGAAGATATTGAGCCCGACCTTGTCAAATGTCATATGCTCCGTAAACTCATTATCGTCTACGGCGGTGCTTACGGTAAATTCGGCGCCCTCTGAGATCTCGGCGCGTATCCATATCTCGTTTACCGCCTTGTTATCGAGCGTGCCGCCGTTGTCGCGTACGGTCGTAAACGACCACTCAAGAGAATTATCCGCCGCGCGTTCGGTCATTTTATATATCGCTCCCGTATCGGCAAAATACCCTTCGCCGAGAAAACCGAAAAATCCGACCGC
>CAJONM010000115.1 GCA_905235885.1 uncultured Clostridia bacterium | reverse complement strand
GTTTGTGTATCGCCCGTTCATGACGCAAACTCAGCTCAATACACAAAGGACAAATCCATCAGCCGCGCATTAAAGAACACATATGACATATGCTGCGACGAAACCAATATCAAATCACTTGCCGACTCGATAGCAGCCTCATACGAAACAGACTATCAAAAGGCACTCGCGCTGCATGACTGGGTATGCCGCAATATATATTACGACAAAGACAGCGTATCAAATTCGGGCATAAATACCGCGTATTATGTAGCGACCGATGTTGTAAATTCAAGACAGGCCGTATGCCTCGGATTTTCAAATTTATATGCGGCGCTGTGCCGCGCGGAGTCGATCCCATGCAATGTCGTCACCGGCTTTGCACTGGGCGTTACCGATAATGAAATATCATGGACAAACGAAAACATAAACGAGACAAGTCCCAACCACGCATGGAACGAGGTATACGCCGACGGACGATGGATAATCGTTGACACGACATGGGACACGCAAAACATCATCAGCGGCGGCGTCCGAACGACGGGCAAAAACATCTCGCACCTGTACTTTGACGCAAATCTGCGTTTCTTCTCGCAAAATCATAAAATAATCGAATACTCAAAATAAAGGGGCTGCTTTTTGATGCAACCCCTTTATCCGTTTACTTTATTTCACTGTGAAATTCCTGAAGTGATTTTACACCGCTTGACGCCGTCTGCATAGCTTTGATACCTGCTACGGACGCTTTTGCCATTGCCATGGTAGTCATATACGAGATCCTGTTCTTTATTACTGCCTTTCGTATATAGCTGTCGTCTACCGCACCCTTCTTATCGGTGGGCGTATTTATGACAAGCGTTACTTCCTTATTCGTTATAATATCAAGCACATTCGGTCTGCCCTCACCAAGCTTGGCGATCTCGCTGACCTCTATTCCGTTTTCCTTTAAGAACTTCGCTGTACCCTTTGTGGATATTATATCAAATCCGCAACCTATAAATCCTCTTGCCACTTCGCATAGCTCGCTCTTATCGCGGTCATTGACGCTTATGAGAACTTTGCCCTTTGTCGGCACACAGGTCTGAGTCGCTTCCTCTGCCTTTGCGAACGCATCGCCAAAGCTGCTCGCCATGCCCAGCACCTCGCCCGTTGACCGCATCTCAGGTCCCAATATCGGATCCACTTCCTGGAACATATTGAACGGGAAAACAGCTTCCTTTACGCCGTAATGCGGTATGCTTCTCTCCTTCATATCAAGTATCGGAGAACTCTGTCCCGTAAGCGGCGATGTGATTATTTCCGTTGCGAGCGGCACCATACGAATATCGCACACCTTGGAAACGAGCGGCACCGTTCTTGACGCTCTCGGATTTGCCTCAAGGACATATACCGTATCGCCCTCTATAGCGTACTGCATATTCATCAGTCCGCGAACATTCATTTCCTTTGCGATCCTTCGTGTGTATTCCTTTATGATCTCAACATTTTTCTTTGAAATATTCATGGACGGCAGTATGCAGGCAGAATCACCCGAATGTATGCCGGCAAGCTCAATATGCTCCATTACAGCCGGTACGAATACATTTTCGCCATCGCTTATCGCGTCCGCTTCGCATTCCGTAGCATGGTTAAGGAACCTGTCTATAAGTATCGGTCTGTCGGGCGTTACGCCGACCGCCGCCGCCATATAAACGCGCAGGCTTTCCTCGTCATGAACGACCTCCATGCCTCTGCCGCCCAGAACATATGACGGGCGTACCATTACCGGGTAACCTATCTTATCGGCAATTTTGATCGCTTCATCAACATCCACCGCCATACCCGATTCGGGCATAGGTATGTCGAGCTTGTCCATCATTGCTCTGAACAGGTCTCTGTCCTCAGCAAGATCTATCGTTTCCGGTGTCGTTCCCAATATATTCACGCCGTTGCGCTTGAGCTCTGCCGCAAGATTGAGCGGCGTCTGTCCACCGAACTGTGCGATAACGCCAAGCGGTTTTTCCTTTTCGTGGATGCTTAAAACATCCTCAAGCGTCAGCGGCTCGAAATAGAGCTTATCGGATGTGTCATAATCGGTGGAAACGGTCTCAGGATTACAGTTTACTATTATTGTCTCAAAACCGAGCTTCTTGAGCGCCATCGCCGCATGAACACAGCAATAGTCAAACTCTATTCCCTGCCCTATCCTGTTCGGGCCGCCGCCCAGTATCATGATCTTAGGCTTATCGGATGTTTTACTCTGATCCTTGATATTATATGACGAATAGTAGTATGCGGCATCCTCGGTTCCGCTTACATGTACGCCTTCCCATGCCTCGACTACTCCTGCCGCCTTTCGTGCGTTACGAACATCAGCCTCCGGCACATCGAGCAGTCCGCAAAGATACCTGTCTGAAAATCCGTCTTTTTTGGCTTTTTCAAGAGCATCCGCCGGCGGAACGCTGCCCTTATATTTTTTCAGCGCTTCCTCTTCCTCAACAAGCTCTTTCATCTGCTCGATAAAATAATGCTTTATCTTTGTAAGCTCCCAAAGCTCATCTACGCTTGCGCCCTTTCTCAGTGCTTCATACATTATAAACTGTCTTTCACTGCTTGGCACATGGAGCATATTAAGCAGCTCGTCCTTCGTTTTTTCGGCAAAATCCTTTGCGCCGCCAAGTCCGTATCTACCGATCTCAAGGGAGCGTATAGCCTTCTGAAACGCTTCTTTATATGTCTTTCCTATACTCATTACCTCGCCTACTGCGCGCATCTGAGTTCCGAGCTTATCCTGTGCGCCCTTGAACTTCTCAAACGCCCAGCGTGCGAATTTGATAACAACATAATCTCCGTCGGGATAGTATTTATCAAGCGTACCGTACTTTCCGCAAGGGATGTCGGACAGATCAAATCCGGCAGCAAGCATTGACGATACGAGCGCGATCGGGAAGCCGGTCGCCTTTGACGCGAGTGCCGACGAGCGCGATGTTCGCGGATTGATCTCGATAACTATTATACGCCCATCCTTCGGGTTTCTTGCAAACTGCACATTTGTGCCGCCTATTACCTCTATCGCCTCAACGATCTTATATGCCTGCCGTTGCAGCTCCTTTTGCACATCCTCAGGTATCGTCAGCATAGGCGCGGAGCAGAACGAATCGCCTGTATGCACACCGAGCGGATCGATGTTCTCTATAAAGCACACGGTTATCATATTGTTGGCTGAGTCTCTTACCACCTCAAGCTCCAGCTCTTCCCAACCTAGCACTGATTCCTCTACAAGAACCTGTCCTACAAGGCTTGCCTGCAAGCCGCGTTCGCAAACGACCTTCAGCTCCTCTGTATTGTATACAAGTCCGCCGCCGGCTCCGCCCATGGTGTATGCCGGACGAAGAACTACAGGATAGCCCAGCTCCTCTGCGATTTTAAGAGCCTCGTCTACCGAGTATGCAACCTCGCTCCTTGCCATTTCAATGCCGAGGCTGTTCATGGTCTTTTTAAATTCTATTCTGTCCTCGCCGCGGTCGATTGCATCGACCTGCACGCCTATTACCTTTACGCCGTATTTATCCAATACGCCTGCCTTGGCAAGCTCCGAGCAAAGGTTTAGTCCCGATTGTCCGCCAAGGTTCGGCAGCAGCGCGTCCGGGCGCTCCTTTTCGATTATCTGCGTAAGCCTTTTGAGATTGAGCGGCTCTATATATGTCACATCTGCCGTTTCAGGATCAGTCATTATCGTCGCAGGGTTTGAATTTACCAGCACTATTTCATAACCGAGCTTCCTAAGCGCCTTGCACGCCTGCGTTCCCGAATAGTCAAATTCGCACGCCTGACCTATAATGATCGGACCTGAGCCTATTATCAGTACCTTGTGAATGTCGTTTCGTTTTTTCATCAATATACCTCTTTTATTTTTTGTGTTTATCTGCTTTTAAGCGCGTTTTTTATCCTGTTTTTGGGATCTGTCACCAATACTATCACGAGCCAGATAATAAGCCCGAGTGCAACTGCCGATAATCCTAAAAAGGCGTCGCCAAGCATATCCGATGCCTTAGGCGCAAAATACTCCGCGCCAAGCTCAGCATACTCAAATATCGCGTCGACAAGCCACATAAGAGACGCTCCCCAAAACATAAAGCATAAGATATGCGTTTTCATACTGCTACCGGGATCGCTGTTATACCAGACGAGTGTAGATACCACAGCCGCAAAAACCGTAATTAAAAGTGTCATCTTGCAGCCTCCGCATCTGTATCGGTTTTTTCAAGAATGTGGGTTACTCCTACCATACATACCCAAACTGCCGTTATAAGCACTGCCATAGCGATACCGTTTGTCGCTATCTCTTCAAGCATACCTGCCGTATTCCCCTCCGCAACAGCCGTAAGGAACGGGAATGTCGGTATTATCTCACCATGCCATACATGCTCGAACGCCAGAAGTGCGCTGCCGCCCCAAAGCATATTTGAAAGCCATTTTATCTTTCTTGAGAAAGAGATCCCTTTCTCCTTACCTTTTTTATCCGCAGCCTTTGAGATAACGGTTGTCACTACCGCCTCAGCTGCAGGTGCCAAGAAACAAGCCATAATAATATCCTCCTCACATATTTTTTCATTATAAATTATACCAAAAAATACTGATTTGTCAAGTGATATTGAAATTTTCTCTTATACATCCGGAAAGATATTTTGAAAGCTGCCTTTTAAACTCGCGCATGGTGGTGGCGCAGAATACGGCATCCTCCCTTATCGGGTCATATTCAAACGGCTTTATTACGGCGTAAAAATAGGACTGTATACCTATCCTCCGCCGGTCGGCTATTTTTATGCGGCACTGTGCCCACATGGGCAGCTTCATCATAATATCGGGATCTATTTTTTCCATATCCTCGCCTCCTTTTTTTGATATTATATTACATTTTACGACATTTGTAAATGTCTGATGTATACACATTTATCAACATACAAAACAAGTGCTGTAAAAAACGAGTTTTTTACAGCCCCATTTTTATATTGTTCTTGATGTATGACATGTAAAATACAGTATCTGCCTGTCCTTACCCATTTCGTTGAGGAAGTCGAGCGCATTTTTTATTTTTTTGTCATCCATATTGCAAAACGGATCGTCAAGTATCAGCAGCGGTTTTTCATTTTTATACATAACATCGGCAAGCGCAAGCCTTGTTGATATATTTGCCATATCGTCAAAACCCCGACTGTGATAACCGCTTTCCTTTGCCCGTCCGCCGCTGAGTATCTGCGTGTCAAGCTCGGCGGTCAGAAGAATATCGTCCCGATCAGGGGCAAGCTTATGTATGTATTTGTCAAACGCATCGGTCATATCGCTGATATATCTTGTAGACAGGTTTTCCTTAGCTTTTTCAAGAAAGCTCATTGATCTGTTGATAGTGTCAAGTCTTTTTAGCAGATACTCCCTCTGCGTCGATACCGCCTCTTTTTCGCTTTCCAGCTCCTGTCTTCTATCGGCGATCGCGGTACACCGCTCAATGCTCTGTGCGGCTCTTGCAAGCTCGGCGGTAAGCTCATTTATACGCACCGATACTGCTTTTCTTTCCACCTCAAGCTCCGCGGCGGACACCGCCGTCGGCTCTGCCGCTTCGATCGCCGCCATATCGTTTATATCCGTAAATTCATCAAGCTCTTCTTTCGCGTCGGAATATGCCTTTGTCACGCTTGAATACTCTATCATCGCATCGCGAATATACTGTATCTTGTCAAAATACGAATTGCCGATCGCATTATACCTTTCAAGGAACGGCTCAAGCTCCGCTGACGCCTGTTCCATACGCGCCTTGGCAGCGTCATACACGGCTATCTCGCCTTTTAATGTATTATATATCATTTCCTGCTCAAGCCGCGCTATCTCCGCCGAATTATCCGCCGGTCTGCTCCTTAGCTGCAACGGGATAAGCGCAAGCGATACGGCAGCTGCGATAACAGGTATTATCATCATAGCGGAATTACGCATTAAAACGGCAGCAACGATAAACACCGCCGCCAACACACCCATCAGCACCGCAAGAGCATAGTTTGGCTTTATCTCTTTTTTCGGCTCTTGCTTCGGGTTCTGCTCCAAGTAGCTTTCCGCCTCAGAAAGACGCTGTCGCTTTTGATCTATGTTCGATATATCCTCAAGCCTTGCTCTGGACACCTCAAGCACCTGCGCCGCCTTCGTCATTGCCGCAAGCTCTGCCTCATCCGGAACACCTGATGCGAAAAATTTTTCATATATGCCTTTTCTTTGGCGCAGATCATTTTCATTTTTCGCAAGGCGCGTATACCTCACATTTTTATCATAGACCGCGATCTTTTCAAGCTCGGCGGATATTTCCGTCTCTCTTTTCTCAAGACGAAGTTTTTCGCTCCGAGAGCGCCGTATCGTTTCGCTCTGCGCGGCTATTTCTCTTTCGGCGTTGTCGCACTCGAAAATTTCAGCTTCAAGCTCTCTTTGCCGCTCCATTGTCTCGGCGATCATACCGCCGCTGCCGCGCTTATGCGCTATCGTTACCGACAGCTTGTCAAGCATTTTATATGCCGAATCAAAATTGTTTATATCATCGGTATTGTCAACAAGGTTGTTGAGCTTTGCAGATATGCCAAAGCTCATTTCCGGTGACCGTTTCTCACTGTCGAGCTTTATGAATATGCTCCTCTCAAACGATTCGCGGTCAATGCCGAAAAGCTCCTCACCCAGCTTGTCGCTGTAGTCGCGGCTTATCATATTTGTTTCAAGATCGTACAGCTCAAAGCTGCACTCGTTTTCCTTCTTTCCAAAATATCTTGTTACCCGGTATGTCCTGTCTCCGACGGAGAATATGACATATCCTCCGTATCCTCCGCCCTGCCACGGATCGTATCTTTTATGCTCCGGTATCTGCTTGAGCCTGCGTTTGTATTCCATACCGTAGAACATACATTTTATAAACACCGCAAGAGTTGACTTGCCCCAACCGTTGTCCTCTTTTATGATGTTGAGCCCATCGGTAAAGTCGAACTCCTGCCCTGAGAGGGTGCCGAAATTTTCAACATAGCATCTTTTTATGATCATATATCTATTTCCCTCCCTGCCAACGCTCTTAGGCCCGTCAATATTATTTGTCTTTTTTCGGCATCGTCGAGGTTTTCCTCGCTTACGAGCCGTATAAACTCACCCTTTAGCGAAATATCATTACGATAGGCTTCATAATCAATAAGGAGCGATGTCTTGTTATACGCCTTTACAAACTTAAAACGCTCCGAATACAGTCTGCTTATATATACGGTGTCAATATCGGTCTCCTCGTCGATTTCGCCCGTAAGCACGATCTTTACCATATCGTCTGCCGGAATATCCGCCACAGCCTTGTCAATGCTTGAAGTTATATCGTTATTTGTCATGGCTCCCTCGAGCGCTACCGTAACATCATGAAGCCGCCGCCGCGCAAATGGGACGAATGTATGAGTAATGCCGCCGCGCTCTGCATCGAGCAGAACAAAGCCCTTATCGCCGCATTCGTCAAAGCCTCTGCCCTCAAGGCATCCGGAGTAGCAATATATGCCTCGTTCATCGATCCTGCCGCATTTGTACGAATGTATATGACCAAGCGCAAGATAGTCTATATTTCTGTTTGCAAGAGCTGGTATATTTATAAGCCCCTCTCCTACTGTGTTTCCGCTCACCGTTTGTCCATGCAGGATAACGATGTTGAGCCTGTCGCGTTCGGGGGCAAGGTCGGTATATACAGCCGAACTGCTTTCGCTGCCATAAATATCAACATTACCGTATGAATAGCGCGTGATGCCGTCATTAAAGGTCCTGAGATTGGCGGGTGCTTCAGTAAATATATCCGCGCTGTCATGATTGCCTTTGAGGTAGAGAAAATCAATATCCGCCGCCGCACTTATCAGATCGCGAACGCGGTTTCTTATGCGTATCTGGGAATTTTTCGTATCGAACATATCGCCGGCTATTATTATTACTTTTACGCCGTTATCCCTCGCATAATCAACTATTTTCGCGAAGGTCTCATATATCTCCTCGCGTCTTTGTTTCGCCTGTGCCGATGACAGGTTGCTCTCCATTGTCGAATCAAGATGCAGATCCGCGCAGTGTATAATTTTCATAGCATCAACCCCTTTATCCAATTCTATCATATTTTACGGGATTTGTCAAAAAAAAATAGAGGCTGTAAAAAAACTGAGTTTTTTTACAGCCTCTCTATTGGGGGGGCAGGAAAAAAGAGTCAGAACGGACAAACGGGATCAAAGCGAAGCTTTGAGGACCCGACGGCGTACTGGTGTACTCCGAGCGGTCCCGTTTG
>CAJONM010000114.1 GCA_905235885.1 uncultured Clostridia bacterium | reverse complement strand
GGTCTGGATGATCGCCCTGCCGCTCTTTTCGCCGCGTCCGGCTCTGCCCGACACCTGCTCAAGCAAATTGAATGTGCGTTCGCCGCTTCTGAAATCGTTTATGTGCAGCATCGTATCCGCGCTCATTACGCCCACAAGCGTTACATTCGCAAAATCAAGCCCTTTTGCCACCATCTGCGTGCCTATCAGAATATCTATCTTTTCTTTATCGAAGCGGCCAAGTATTTCCTTATGCGAATTTTTCCGCGCCGTCATATCCGCGTCCAGCCGTATAGCCGACGCGTTCGGGAACAGCTGCCGCACCTCTTCCTCAACGCGCTGCGTGCCGCCGCCGAAGTATCGTATATATTTACTGCCGCACGCGGGACATTTTGTCGGGTTTGGCTCGCTGTGACCGCAATAATGGCATTTGAGTGCGTTGCCGTAGCTGTGATAGGTAAGCGATATATTGCAGTTGGGGCAGATCGGGACAAAGCCGCATCTGCGGCAGGACACGAACGATGAAAAGCCGCGCCTGTTCATAAAAAGTATCGACTGCTCGCCATTGTCTATATTTTCTGAAAGCGCCTGATAGAGCGCCTTTGAGAACATACTTTTGTTGCCTCGCTCCAGCTCGGCGCGCATATCCACTATCTCAACGGACGGCATACGGTTCTTGTTAAAACGCGTTGTCATCTCAATGAGATTATATTTACCCGTAAGCGCCATGCGATAGCTCTCCGGCGACGGCGTTGCCGATGCCAGAAGCGTTACCGCGCCGCTTTGCTTTGCGCGGAATATCGCCGTCTCTCGCGCGTGATAGTACGGGCTCATTTCTGATTTATATGTTTCCGAATGCTCCTCGTCGATTATTATTATCCCTATATTGTCAAGCGGCGAAAATACCGCGCTCCTTGCGCCGATAACTATATCCGCGTCGCCGCTGATTATCCGCCGCCACTGGTCGTATCTCTCGCCCAGCGACAGTCCGCTGTGCATTATCGCGATGCGCCGCCCAAATCTGTCGGAAAATCGCGATACCATCTGCGGCGTAAGCGAGATCTCCGGCACAAGCACGAGCGCCGTTTTGCCATTTTGCACGACATAGTCTATCGCGCGCAGAAATACCTCCGTCTTTCCGCTGCCCGTCACTCCGTAAAGGAGCATAACATCTCCTGCCGATTTATCTATGCCCTTGCATATCTTATCTATTGCCGCCGCCTGCTCCCTTGTAGGTTCGGGCGGCGTCTGGAACTGATCCTTATGCTCGTATACGGGACGGTCGATATACATATCAAAATATTCGACCATACCATTTTTTACAAGACCGCTGAGCGCGTCATAATTGCCCATCGAGAACCGAACAAGATCTGCGGTCGAAATGTATTCGTTGCTCATAAGTATCGAGAGCATTCTCTTTTGTATTTTTGACCGTGCCTTGTCATAGTATGCACGCGCCTCATCAGTCTCGACTGCAAGACGGGCGGCGCGTATTTTGCGGCGGTTTATATCGCGCATATGCGTGTACTGCCTTGATACAACGCCTTTTTTTTCAAGCCGCGATATGGCGGCGCGTATGTTCTTGTCAAAATACGACCTAAGTGCGTATATATCCATGCTTCCGCCGTTTTCCGCCAAAAGCTCGGTTATTTTCGTATCCTGCGGTGACAGATGGGTATTTGTATCGGTATCGCCGAGTATTATCCATTCAAGGCTTTTTGCCGCTGTGCCTGTGGGGATAACGGTATGCGCTATCTCGTTGTATGACGAAAGATACCTGCTCCTCATAAACTCGATGAGCGGCACCATATTCGGCAAAAATGCCGGTTCGGGCGATACAAGCCGTATGATGCTCTTTATTCCCTTTGCCTCAGTGGTGTCCTTTATCCGCATCACGAACGCCTCGCGCTCGGAATTATTGCGCGAGAACGGGACTATGACCCTTGAGCCGACCGCAACGCTGCCGCTGAGATCCCGTGGTATCTCATAATCAAAAATACGGTCTACGGCATATGAAGGATGCGCGACTATGACCTCGGCATACATCAATCGTTTCTGCTCGCTTCGTTTTCGCGCGCAAGCTTCAGAGCTGCGTCTATGGCGCTGTATTCAAGATCGTCACCAAACAGATCGTCTGCCATCTCATCTACCGGCTCATTCTCCGCCTGCGCTGCTTCCTCAGCCTCGTCCTTGCCTTCTTCCTCGGCAAGCGTGCTTTCAAGCTTGGCTATGGCCATGACCTTTTCCGCCTCGTATTCAATCGCGCGGTCTATCGCGTCCGAACGCACATATCCGACCACGCCCTTGGCGATCTCGTCTACCGCCTGAGTTACCGGCTTCTCCGCGTTCGCGTCATATGCCGCGCCCTCATCTGAGATCGACGGTCTTTCCATTCCTATCATTCTTGCTCTTTTCGCCACCATGGAAACAAGCGTATATCTGCTGTCAACACAGGTGTCAAGCTCTGTAATACTGGGTTTTATCATCATGGTTAAATTCCTCCCTCGTTATATTTCCTCATTTAACAGATCATCTATTTTTTGTCTTTGGTTGTGCTTTGTATTGATGTAATCTATTACCGATCTTACGCAATCGTCAAGATCGTCGTTTATTATCTGGGTATTGTATTTATCCGCCTGAAGCAGCTCCCATCGCGCTGCCTTCAGCCGGTTTTTAATCTCGTCCATGCTCTCCCTGCCGCGCGATACGAGCCGCTGTTTAAGCTCTATCATGCTCGGCGGCAGAAGGAATATAAGCTCCGCTTCCGGAAACAGCTTTCTCACCTGCGCCGCGCCCTGCGGCTCTATCTCAAGCAGAACATCTCTGCCGCTTTCTATGAGCTTATATACCGCGTGCTTTGGTGTGCCGTAATAATTGCCGTTGAAAACGGCATATTCGAGCATTTCGCCGTTGTCTATCATATCAATGAACTTTTCCTTTGAAACATAATAATATGTTTCTCCCTCCGTTTCGCCGTCGCGGATCGGGCGCGAAGTGGCGGAAACGGACAGAAAAATATTTTTATTTCGCTTTAATACTTCCTTGCAGACCGTTCCCTTGCCTGTGCCGGATGGGCCTGAAAGTACAAATAGTATGCCCTTCATATATGCTCCTTCATCCCTTTCACTCTGTTTCCGTCTGATCCTCATACGGCTCATAGTCACCGTCAAGCCGCACCGCGAGCTTTTCCGGAGTTATTGCCGACAGCACCACATGGCGTGAATCCATGATGACAACGCCGCGCGTGCGCCGTCCGTATGTGGCGTTTACCAAAAGTCCCAGATCCTCCGCGTCATGTATGAGCCGCTTTATCGGCGCACTGTCGGGGCTTACTACCGAAACAACGCGATTTGCCGATACCATATTGCCAAAGCCTATGTTTACAAGTCTCATACCGCTCACCTCATTCTATATTCTGTATCTGCTCGCGCAGCTTTTCTATCTCGCCCTTGAGCGTTACCACAAGCTTTGCCGTTTCAAGGTCGGATGCCTTTGAGCCTATCGTGTTTACCTCGCGGTTTATCTCCTGGATAAGAAAATCCATGCGCCGTCCGGCAGGGTCTGTACCGTCCATAATGCTCTCAAACTCGTCGTAATGGCTTGCAAGCCGTACAATTTCTTCATTTACCGCTACTTTGTCGGCAAAGATCGCGCACTCGGTAAGTATTCGTGAATCGTCTATGTCCTTGCCCTCTAAAAGCTCCGTCAGCTTGGAGTACAATCTCTTGCGGTATTCCTCGACTATCTCCGGTGACCGCTGATCTATCTTCTCGGCTACCTCGCGCATATACTTTATCCGGCTCCTCAGATCCGCCTCGATCCTGCCGCCCTCGCGCTCTCGCATTGCCGAAAACGCCGCGATCGCCACATCTGCCACTTGCGCGACGCCGCCCCACAGCTCCTCCTCATCGTCACGCTTGGGCTCTGAGCGGAAAATGTCGGAAAATGACGCTATGACGGATGTTGTTACATCGTCTTTAAGCCCGAATTTTTCACTTATAAGCCGCAGCGCGTCTATATAATTCTGAGCGAGCTGCTCATTTATCGTCACGACCTTATCCGCCTCGCCGCACGCTTCCACGCCGACATACACATCTATCTTGCCGCGCTGCGCCACCTTGCTTACCGCAAGCCGCATACGCTCCTCTAAAAATCCGTATTGGCGCGGCACTTTTATATTATAGTCGGCAAAACGGTGATTTACGGATTTTACCTCGACTAATATCTTTTTCGTGCCGACTATCGCCTCGTGCCTGCCATAGCCGGTCATGCTTCTTAACATACAAGCTTCACATCCTCATCAAGTTATAGGTGCAAATACACATATTCTGTATTATTATATCACATACAGGAATTAATTTCAATCTTTTTTGGAAATTTTCCAATACAATAATTTATTACAAAAATGTTAAAAATCGTGTGTTGACTATTTCCCTTTTTTGATGTATAATATATGTATCTTTACCTACATTGAGAAAGGATTGATAAAATTGAAAAAGCTTATAGCCGCGATCGCGGCAACGGTCATGCTCACACCCTCGGCGGCGTTCGCATCGCAGATACCGGATCATCGCGGTACAAGTCTTGACAGCTTTGAGATAGGCACAAAAAAGCTTGTTGACAGAGTAACGCAATACAGCGACTTCTTTTGCCAAGCAGGCGAGCAGTTCGGGGTAGACCCCAATATACTCGCCGCGATATGTATGCAGGAGTCGGGCGGAGTGAACTATCAATACCGCTCGGACGGCTCGGAGTATCCGGCATGGGGAATAATGCAGATCGAATACACGAACGAAAAAAACTTCGCCGCGTTCGGTCTTGACCAGACCGGTGTCGAATGGACGCTCGATGACAGGCTCGACCCTCAGAAATCGGTACTTTATGCCGCGTATCTGCTCTCGGAAACGCTCTATAAATACGACTGCGATTACGCCAAGGTGCTTCAGGCATACAATTTCGGGGAAACGGTGCTTAACAGGATAATTGCTCTTACAGAGGGCGATGAATGGCTCGATGAGAGGAAAAATGCAAAGGACTATGTTTTCTCATACTGGCCCTATGATACATATGGCGACGCGCAGTACATAGAGCATGTGCTTAGGTATTATCACAACGACATAGACTATGTGGGCGCAAAGGTCAGGATAAATGACAAGCTCGTCAAATTCAACAACCAATATCCCATAATCGAGGACGGCAGCACGCTTATACCGATACGCGCCGTCAGCGAGGCACTGGGCGCGGATGTAAAATGGGACGGCGATGATCAGTGCGCGATAATATCAAAGGGAAACAAAACGATAAAGCTTTATATAGGCAGCAACACAGCCTATATAAATAACAAACCGTATTCCATAGATGCTGCGGCGGAAATGATAAATAACCGTACCATGGTACCGCTGCGATTTGTAGCGGAGGCGCTCGATGCCGAGATCGAATGGGACGGAGAAACAAGAACGGTCAATATTATATACTAAAAAATAGGGACAGTAAATATTTACTGTCCCTATTTTTTATTTTCTGATGCTCTTTAGCAGCTCTATTTCTCCGGCGTAGCCGTCAAGCTCGTTTGGAGTTTCCAAAAAGAACGGCAGATCTCTGAGCACGGGATGATTGATTATCTTCTCGAACGCGTCAAGACCGATATAGCCCTGTCCTATTTTCTCATGTCTGTCCTTATGTGCGCCGATAGGGTTTTTGCTGTCGTTTATATGTATCGCCTTCAGGCGGTCGATACCTATAATGGTGTCAAACTCGTCTATGACCTTGTCCAGATCTCCGACAATATCATAGCCCCCGTCATGAACATGGCATGTGTCAAGACATACGCCAAGCTTATCTTTAAGCTCCGTTTTATCTATGATGCGGCGCAGCTCCTCAAAGCTCCTGCCTATCTCGCTGCCCTTGCCCGCCATCGTTTCAAGCAGCACAGTCGTAGTCATATCCTCCCAAAGTACCTTGTTAAGCCCTTCGGCGATCAGGTCTATACCGACATCAACGCCCTGCTTGACATGGCTGCCCGGATGAAAATTATACATCTGATGGGGCGTGTATTCCATGCGGCGCAGATCGTCTGCCATGGTGTTGAGCGCGAACTCCCTTATAGCCGCGTCCGCCGAGCATAAATTCAGCGTATACGGCGCGTGCGCCAATATCGCCGTTATCCCGTTCGCCTCGGCATAGGCATGGTATTTTTCTATATCCCCGACATCTATCGCCTTTGCGCTGCCGCCGCGCGGATTGCGCGTAAAAAACTGAAATGTGTTCGCGCCTATCGAAGACGCTGTCTGCGCCATGGCAAGATAGCCCTTTGACGCGGACAAGTGGCATCCTATCTTAAACATCATAATCTCCTTGCTAATTTCTCCGTATATTCAGCTCTGAATGCGTCAAAGCGATCCTCCTCTATTGCATTTCTTATCTCTTCCATGAGATGATTGTAAAAATACAGATTGTGCAGTACGCAAAGACGCATCCCCAGCATCTCCTTTGCCTTGAACAGATGGCGCATATACGCCCTCGAATAGCTCCGACATGTCGGACAGCCGCATTCGGGGTCTATCGGCAGCATATCCGTTTCATATTTTTGGTTCATCATATTCATGGTGCCGTGGCGCGTAAATATAAATCCGTGCCTTGCGTTTCGAGACGCTATAACGCAATCAAAGAAATCAACGCCGCGATATACCGACTCGATTATATTCGACGGTGTGCCGACTCCCATGAGATAGCGCGGCTTATCATCGGGCATATGCGGCACGACGACATCGAGGATATGATACATTTCCTCATGGCTCTCGCCCACCGCCAGTCCGCCTATGGCATAGCCGTCAAGATCGAGCTTTGCCGTCTTTTTCATATTTTCGACGCGTATATCGTCATATGTTCCGCCTTGGTTTATACCGAAAAGCATCTGATCTTTATTTATGGTATCGTCAAGCTTGTTCAGCCTGTCAAGCTCTGCTTTGCATCGCTCCAGCCATCTGTAGGTCCTGTCGGCTGACGCTTTTATATAATCCTTCGGCGCGGGATTTTCAACGCATTCATCAAACGCCATCGCGATAGTCGAGGCAAGATTTGACTGTATTTGTATGCTTTCCTCCGGGCCCATAAACACACGATGCCCGTCAATATGCGAGTTGAAGCTTACGCCCTCCTCGGTTATCTTGCGAAGCCGGGCAAGCGAAAACACCTGAAATCCGCCGCTGTCGGTAAGTATGGGTCTGTCCCAGTTCATAAATCTGTGCAGACCGCCGAGCCGGCGGACGACCTCATCGCCGGGGCGCAGATGCAGATGATATGTGTTTGACAGCTCTATCTGGCACCCAACTTCCTTGAGATCGGCAGTTGAAACGGCGCCTTTTATCGCCGCGAGCGTGCCGACATTCTGAAACACCGGCGTTTGCACAACGCCGTGCACGGTGCGAAATTCACCCCTTCGCGCATTCCCGTTTTTATGCAGTATCTTAAACATATAATTCACCTTATTTTATAAACATAGCATCGCCGAAGCTGAAAAATCTGTATTTTTCCTCTACAGCCGTTTTGTATGCGTTAAGCACATTGTCGCGTCCGGCAAGCGCGGAAACGAGCATGATCAGCGTTGATTCGGGCAGATGAAAGTTGGTTATAAGCGCGTCGATTACATTGAATTTCTTTGACGGGTATATGAATATATCCGTCCTGCCGCTTTGCGCCGAGAGCGGCATACCGCTTTGTGCCGCCGCTTCAAGCGTCCTTGTTGCCGTTGTCCCGACGGCTATCACTCTGCCGCCCTTTGCCTTTGTTTCGTTTATCAGGTCGGCTGTTTTTTGGGGCAGGACATAGAACTCCGAGTGCATTTTATGCTCCTCGATATAGTCCGACTTTACGGGACGAAATGTCCCTAAACCGACATGCAATGTAACATAGCCTATATTTACTCCCTTTTCCTCGATCCGCCGCAAAAGCTCCGGAGTAAAATGAAGTCCTGCCGTCGGCGCCGCCGCCGAACCGCTCTCACGCGCGTAGACGGTCTGATACCTGTCCTTATCCTCTAATTTTTTTGTTATATACGGCGGAAGCGGCATTTCTCCGAGCCTGTCGAGGACATTCTCGAAAACGCCTTCATATTCAAACCTTACCAATCGGTTGCCGTCGTTTACTATATCTATGATCTCCGCCTTCAGCTCACCGCCGCCGAATACAAATCTCGCGCCTACCTTTGCGCGTCTGCCCGGTCTTAGGATTACCTCCCATACATCGAGCGAACGCTTCTCAAGTAAAAGGAACTCTATCGCCCCTTTTGTGTCCTCCTTTACGCCGTAAAGCCGCGCCGGAAGCACGCGCGTATCGTTTAATATCAGTGCGTCGCCGTCATGTAGCATATCGACTATGTCATAAAACCGCTTATGCTCTATCGCGCCGCTTGTCTTGTCAAGTACCATAAGCCGCGACTCGTCGCGCTTTGCGGCAGGCTCCTGAGCGATCAGCTCCTGCGGCAGCTCATAGTAGAAATCCGATGTCTTCACCAAATAACATCTCCCAGTTCAGTCTATCGTTACAATTGTCGGCAGGCTCGTGGTATATGATACATATTCGTCCATCTCCGGCTTTAATGTCGGCTCGAATTTGCATTCATTATCCTGATCCTCGTCCTCTCCCTCATATGTCGCGATAAATTTTATTACCTGTCTGTACATATCCCGTTGCTTATTGAACGAGTCATATGTGTTATCATAGCAGAGCTTATTTGCCATGGTATTTTTATTCAGCGCCGTTTTCATTTTGGCGTCTGACTTGCTGACGCTCTTTATAAGATTGTCCTCATATTCGCTCATAAACTCCTTGACCTTATTGCCGTACAGCGAGCGGTTCTGGGCGCAGATAGTACTCAGAGCGCGCGAGTTCCAATATGCCGAGCTTTCGGCATAATCGGTCGAATCGACCTTCATCATATACGGAACATCCGTCAGTGCCGCCGCATAATACGGCACAAACGGTGCGAACTCGCAATTACCCAGACAAAGCCATTCTATACAGCCCGTATCCTTATCCATGTCGGGGCGTATCTGCAAAATATGGCATTCCTCCTGCCGCGATGTACCTATAGCGCGGACATATTTATTTCCCGGCATATCAAGGCTGTATTTTGTGCCTTCATACCGGCTTCTGAGCGTGTTCATAACATTCTTTACGCTTATCTTCGCGCGCGGCCTGAAAAGGAGCGTGTATTCGGTTTTATACGCATCCTCCGGGACCGTTCCGCCCAAAAGCTTCTGTCCGCCCCATATACGGATCGTGTTTGAGTTCTTCTCCTCCTCCGAATATGTCAGACGCAGGTTTATGACGCCGTTGGTGTTTTTGAGAAATCCGTTTTCCTGTGCAAGCGTCACGATCGAGTCGGACGCTATGACATCCTCCGATCCGATATTCGTCTCGCCGAGCATAAATGAGTTGGGTATCACCGCGGCTCTGTCATCGGGCAGCCTGATGGCGGCGTACTGGTGTCCGGTATATATCTCCATATACCATGCCTGCTCTTTATCCGCCGTCATTATTATGCTTCCCTCGCCGCAGCCGTATTCATCCACGATAGCCGCGATGAGCTCTATGCCCTCTCGCGCCGAGCCGGC
>CAJONM010000113.1 GCA_905235885.1 uncultured Clostridia bacterium | reverse complement strand
TGTGAGCAAGCGGCGGAACGCGCCGCCGCCGATGCCGCGCTCGGAAAGGATGAAAAAGCAGCCGTTCTCACTCTCAGCACGGAGCTTGGTATGACCGACATATGGGGACAGCAAAAAGCGATAAAACGCACAGCAGAGCTTGCCGCGCAATGCGCCGAAACGGCGGCGGAGCAATATGCAAGACTTGCGCGGCCGTATCGCGGCTGCGGCATCCTCGCCGGTATTTTTATTATGATCGTGCTGCTGTAGGCGCGGCAGTGATTGGGGATAAGCATATTATGAATGTAGATCTGATATTTCAAATTGCCGGAGTGGGGATAGTGGTAGCGGTGATAAATCAGCTTTTATCCAGAGCCGGACGGGACGAGCAGGCGCTTCTTATAACGATAGCCGGACTTGTGGTAGTCCTGTTTATACTGACCGAACGCATAGGCGAGCTGTTCGACTCGATAAAGGTCATTTTTGATCTATGAGCGGTCTGATAAAGCTTGTAGGTATCGGTATCGTCGGCGGCACGCTTGCGCTGACGATCCGTCGGGAGCGGCAGGAAATGGCGATGATGATCGCGCTTGCGACATCCGCTGTCATAATTGCTGCCGTAATTGCCGATATGGGCGGCATTATCGACCGCGTCCGGGCGATAGCCGACGAATGCGGCGTGGACGCAAAATATTTTGCCATATGCGTTAAGGCTGTCGGTATCGCGTACATAGCACAGTTTGCCGCCGAGATACTGCGCGACTGCGGCGAGGGCGCGATCGCCTCAAAGATCGAAGCGGCAGGGAAAATAAGCATACTTGCGCTTGCGATGCCCGTCATCGGTGCGCTTATAGATATGTGCCTGAAGGTGGTGAACGCCGTATGACAGTGCCTCAGATAGACGGGTACGGATTGTTTAACGATACTGCAAACCAAATCGTCTCCGGCGGATTTTCTCTCCGTCCGACCGATATTTTAAGCGATGTGTTTGCCGTATTTACCGCTCAGGTACGCGACTTTTCAAAAACGGCGGCAGTAATTGTCATCATGGCTCTTCTTTCATCAACAGTGGGGACATTAAATTCCTCATTCGGTAAAAATTCCGCCGGACAGGCCGCGTTTTTCGTTTTTTTCACCGTAATAAGCGGACTGCTGCTGTCGTGCTTTTCTACCGCTATGGGCTATGCCGCCGAGGTCATCGGACAGATGACATCGTTTATGGATAAGCTCACGCCGGTGCTTATCATGTCGCTTTTTACCTGCTGCAAATCCGTAAGCGCGGCGGCGTTTGAGCCGGTGCTTTCGGCGGTGGTGTATGCAGTATCGCTCGTTATAGAAAAATGCCTTGTTCCGCTTATGACATTTTCGGCGGTGCTTTCCGTTGTGGGAAGTTTTGGGGACACTAACAGTATATCGGGATTTATAAAAATAATCAGATCCGTTACAAAATGGCTCATGGCTTTTATCATAACACTTTTTACCGGCATCAATGCCGTTTACGGCTTTTCCGTATCGTCGCTTGACGCGATAAGCGCGAAGGCGATAAAATTCGCAATGGGCTCTCTCGTTCCGATAGTGGGCGGTTTTTTGTCCGATTCGCTCGACACCGTAACGACCTCCGCCGCGCTCATAAAAAACGCGGTCGGCGTTTCGGGGATAGTTATTATATGCCTTATCGTGATGACGCCTGTTATCAAAATAGGAGCGATGCAGCTTATGATGAAGCTTTGCGCGGCGGTCGTCGAGCCTATGACCGATAAGCGGATATCCGATATGCTGTGGAATATGTCCGAAACGATAACTGCCGTATTCGGTACGGTCGTCCTGACGGCGGTGCTGTTTGTTTTAAATATCTGTATTATACTAAGAGCGACGGGATAGATATATGAGACTTTATATAATCACGATCCTGGGCGCAACTGTTATGTCCGCCGCCGTAAATATGATAACGCCCGAGCAATGGAAAAAATATGTCGGTATCGTGACGGGACTTGTAATAGCGCTGTCTATAGGCAGACCGATATTTTATATGATGCGAACGGACGCACTGTCCGAGATCGCGCTTGAGCCGCAGGATATAGCAAGCGGCGGAGAAGCTCTCTTTTATGATGAGCTGAGAGCGGAGCTGGAGGAGCGGATAGAGCATGATGCAAAGGCGCGGCTTGGCAGCGAGTTCGGCATCGACTGTGCCGTTACCGCCGAGGTGGACACCGACGATACGGGCAGGATATGCGGCGTGAAGTCGATAACGATACATAAAGCGCATATAGACAATACAGTTATCGGACGGTTGCGCGAAATATACGGAGCGGAGGAGGTAGTCGCGGTTGGAACTGAAAAAGATTTTTCAAAAGCGGAATAATCGGCTTATGCTTGTAATATTAATAATTGGAATTGCAATTTTGGGGGCTTCGGGCTTAATGCCTTCGAGAAAAAGTTCGGACGGCTCTGCGCCGACGACAGTTGATTTTGCCGGAGAGGAGGAGCGGCTTGGTGATATATTATCGCAGATCGAGGGAGCGGGACGAATTTCCGTAATGATCTCATACGAGTCCACGCCCGAAAAGGAGCTTGCCGGAGAGGACGGCGGCAGGACTATGCTCTATGGCGGTGACGCGGTGGTGAAAAGAGAGGTATATCCTGTCGTAAAGGGCGTCATCATCGTTGCTGACGGCGCGTATGACGCGCAGATAAAAAGAGCGCTCATGGAGGCGGCAGCGGCAGTAACGGGTGCCGGAGCCAACAGGATTTGTGTTTATCCGATGAAATCAAATTAAGAATGGAGTTGATAGCATGATACTTAAAAAGAAAGAAATTATAGCAGCGTCGCTTGTCGTTCTTATAGGACTGGCAGGATATATGAACTGGGCATATCAGGATACTGTCCGCGTCCGCGACAATGAAAGCTATATCGAAACGGGCAAAATGCTCGGCGAGGCGGAAATGGTCTCAGCGCAGAACGAAGCGCAGGAGAGCGAGGCGGAGGAAGCGGTGGAGAATACGGCGTATTTCGCAGACGCGAAAATGAACAGGGAAACGGCGCGTGCTGCCGCCATGGAAGCGCTCAAAGCGGCATCGCAGGATGAAACCCTCGATGAGGATACGCGCAAGCTCGCCGGGGAAAGGCTTGTCGCGGCGGCAGATAATATAGAGCTTGAAAGCAGTGTTGAGGGGATCGCTGCCGCAAAGGGCTTTTCGGAGGTATGCGTATACATAAATGAGAACAGAGCAACCGTCACCGTAAAAAGCGACAGCCTTTCCGATGATGACATAGCAAAGCTCACCGACATAGTCACATCATCCGCCGGCATTCAGGCAAGCGCGGTAAGGATAATCGGTGTGCAGTAGCTACATCTCTTTCGGTGATTTTCCCATACGACTTACATATGTTTTATAAAAATGCGCATAGCTGTTAAACCCGGCGTTAATGCTTGCCTGCAGGAGTGTCTGTCCGCTTCGGTGATACTCCTGCGCAAGCAATATGCGTTTGAAATTTATATACTGACCTATCGTATAGCCGGTATATTTTTTGAAATATTTGCAAAGGTAATATTTATTTATAAAAAATCTGTCTGCAATATCGTCCAGGAGCAGCCGCTCGGACAGGTTGTTGTTTATGTATATGATAACATCCCTTATTCTTTCATTTCCGGCAAGAGTGCCGGCCGATACATATTTTGTTTTGTTTATTATATAAAGAAACTCCGTTACCGCGCATTCGGCGACATCACGCGCGCCCTCGCTGTAATATTCATTTATTTTATTTATACATTTGCGCTCCGTTCCGTCCGTAAGATCATATGAAATGATATTGCCGGTGCCAAGCTCCCTGTTTTCAAAAATATCCAGGTATTTCTCGCGCCCTTTGGCGGAAAAAAAATCCTTCTTTATATACAGGATTATGCGCTCATAAGCTTTCTTTGAGATGCAGACTATATTATGCAGCTCAAACGGACGCGTAAATGTTATGTCATATGCCTTGAGCTTATATGAATTACCTTCCACATTAAATTCACAGTCGCCGCCGAGAAAAAGCATTATCTCATATATGTCATCATGGTTATGCGGCGAAAACTGAAGCGTGTTCGGAACGGTATTTTTTTTGTGAATAACGGTAAATCCGAGATCGGGATCAATAGATATTATTTCGTCATTTGGATCGACATTAACAAGCATATGGACCACCTCCGTATGTATTATATCATAAAATGCCAATATATGCAATGTTTTTGGCAATATAATATTAGAAAAATTCCTAAATTTATGATAAATTTAATATAAGGGAGGTGTAGCGTATGATTTTAAGCGCGAACACACATATAGAATGCGCCGATAAGCGCAGGGCGGTCTTAAATGCCGTTGCGATATTGGAGCGTGATATAAAGAAACGGTTTCACAGCCCCAGCTGTGACGCGGCAAAAATCAGCCTGATCGCCTGTGACGATTTCGCTGATGAGGATTTCAGAATTGAAATACGAGATGACGGCGCGGTGATCTATGCAAACGGCGAGCTTGGGTTTGTTTACGGCTTGCTCTACATAAGCGAGAAATTTTTGGGTATTAAGCCGTTCTGGTTCTGGATGGATCAGAGAATCGAAAAAACGGACAGCATACCCGTAAAGAACGGTGTATACAGCTCTCCCGTGCCGGCTGTAAAATACCGCGGCTGGTTTGTAAACGATGAGGTACTCATAATGAAATGGGCGATAGACGGAGACAGCAAGGAGCCGTGGCGGATGGTGTTCGAGGCACTTCTGCGCTGCGGCGGAAATACCGTCATTCCCGGAACGGATAAGAACTCAAGGCTCTATAACCGTATGGCGTCGGATATGGGACTGTGGATAACTCATCATCATGCCGAGCCGATGGGTGCGGAAATGTTCGGCAGGAAATATCCCGATCTTGAGGCGAATTATTTTGAGTACAAGGATAAATTCCACGAGCTGTGGCGCGACGCGGTGAGAGAGCAGAAGGATATGAAGGTCATCTGGAGCGTGGGCTTCCGCGGTCAGGGCGATTGCCCCTTTTGGGCAAACGATACAAGCAGCAGATACGATACCGACCAAAAGCGAGGCGCGCTGATCTCCGATATTATAGAGCTGCAGCGTCAGATAGTGCTTGAAAGCGTCGAGGATCCGGTATTCTGCACCAACCTGTATGGCGAGGTAATGGAGCTGTATGACGGAGGCTATATAAATTTTGATGAAAATATAATAAAGGTGAGCGCCGATAACGGTTTCGGCAAAATGGTGACGCGCCGCCGCAACAATCATACGGTGAGAGTGCCGTCTATACCAAAGGAGCCGACAAATCATGGCGGGATATACTACCATGTTTCATTCTACGATCTTCAAGCGGCGAACCATATTACCATGCTGCCGAATTCGGTCGATTTCGTAAACAGCGAGCTTGACACCGTAATGGCGATGAATATGAATGATTTCTGGGTAATAAACTGCTCAAACATAAGACCGCACGCATATTTTCTTGATGCTGTACGGAAGAAATGGTACGGACGGAGCATATCGGACGCGGCGCACAGCGCGGAGTGGGCCAATGACTACTATAACGGCGCGGAGGGCGTGGCGATGTGTCTGGGAGATTACCACAATGCGATGATACCGTTCGGGGAGAATATCGACGAGCATTGCGGTGAGCAGTTCTATACGGAAAATGTCAGGATGCTTGCGAGAATGGCTATGATCGGAAAGAGCGAATGCTGCGGCGTTATGCGCTGGTTCACAGGCGATATACCGCTTGATGAGCAGATCGAAAAGTTCTCGTCAATGTGCGAGAGGGGACTTGAAAAGCTCAGAGTGTATTATGAGGAATGCGAAAAGGTAAGCAGTGAGCTTATAGGGGACACAAAAGAATTATTTGACGCAACGATCCTTTTGCAGGCAAAGATACATTATTACTGCTGCAAGGGCGCGGCGCTGTTCGGCAAGGCATACAGGGAATATACGGACAAAAAGTTCTTTTCGTCATTTATGCTTTTCGGTGACAGCGCGGCAATGTATGAAGACGCAAACAAGGCTATGCGCGGATCGGAATACGGCGTATGGAGCGGCTTTTACTTTAACGAATGCTTTGCCGATTGCAAGCATTCGGCATATATGATAAATAAGCTCCGCGGCGTTGTGCGCGAGATGGGTGACAATATATCCCATTACAAGTGGTATCGCGATCTTATGTACACGCGTCGCGACAGGAGCATTATGACGCTGCTGGTAAACGATAACCACATGGAGGATCAAGAGATATACGAAAAAGCGAAAAAGCTCATGGGCGACGGATCCTATGCGCTTCCGATAGACTGACGGAGGATGATTGATATGATATACGGAGTTGATTATTATCCTGAGCATTGGGACAGCTCGGAATGGCGCAGCCACTCCAAATTGATGCGTGAAGGCAACTTTAATACTGTACGAATTGCCGAATTTGCATGGGGGAGACTGGAGCCGCGCGAGGGCGAGTTCGATTTCTCATGGCTTGACGAGGCTATATCGGTATTGGCGGAGGAGGGTATCAAGGTAATACTGGGAACGCCGACCGCATCGCCGCCGAGATGGCTGGTAAATAAGTATGATATTTATATGCGCGACAAATACGGCAGACCGCGCGGCTACGGCTCAAGACGAGAGTGCTGCTCCAATAATCCGTATTACATAGAGCGCAGCAAGGAAATAGTTACGGCGATGGCGCAATATTACGGAAAAAATCCGAATGTCATCGGCTGGCAGATAGATAATGAGTTTGGCTGTCACGATACCACACACTGCTATTGCGAGCATTGCAAAAAGGCGTTCGGGAGCTGGCTTGAACGCAAATACGGGGACATTAAAACATTTAACAAAACATACGGCACGGTATTCTGGAGTCATGAATATGAAAGCTTTGACGATGTAATTCTTCCGGCGTATAACTCTTGCGAACCGACGCATGGCGATATAAGAACGCATAATCCGAGTCTTGATATGGACTTTATGAGATTTTCGTCCGATTCATGGATAGCTTACGCAAAAATGCAAACGGCAATTATCCGCCGCTTCAGCGACCGTCCGATAACTCATAACCTTATGGGTCATTTTGTCGATATCGATTACTACAAGTTAGGCGAAACGCTCGATTTCGTATCGTGGGACAACTACATAGAGGATCAGTGGGCATCTCACACATATGAAGAGGTATCAATGGCGCATGAAGTGATGCGCGGCGTAAAGGATAAGAATTTCTGGATAATGGAGGAGCAGTCGGGACCGTGCGGATGGGATGTCATGGGCGGTACGCCCCGACCGGGACAGCTCCGCCTGTGGGTATATCAGGCAATGGCGCACGGCTGCGAGGGAATGGTATATTTCCGGTTTAAAGCCGCTCCGTTTGGCATGGAGCAGTATTGGTACGGTGTCCTCGACCATGACGGGATACCGCGCCGAAGATATTATGAGCTTCAGAAAACTGGCGAGGAAATGCAGAAGTGGGGACACTTATTCCAAAACGCGCAGACGGTAACAGACACGCTCATCGTAAAATCATATGAAACCGGCTGGAGCCACAGGATAAAGCGGCATACATCAGGGTTTGACTATGACGGCATCGTCCACTCGTATTACAGAGCGAATAATCATCTCGGAACCAATCCGGCGGTAGGCTCTGAAGATATGATAAGCGATAAATACAAGGTAGTATATATGCCGGCATACAGCATCGTGACAGGGACACTAAAAGAAAAACTCGAAAACTATGTCCGAAACGGCGGAACGCTTGTATTATCATACAGAAGCGGCATAAGAGATGAATATAACAATATGACGACTCTTACACTTCCCGGAAAGCTCAGGGAGCTTGTCGGAGCAACGGTCGAGGAATTTGACGCAGCATCTGTTGATGTCAAAGTATCCGGCGGGTTGGGAAAATCGACTGTATGGCGCGATATATTAAGCGCGGACTCTGCCGAAACTGTAGCCGTATACGACAGCGAGTTCTATAAGGGCAGTGCGGCAGTCACCGTAAATAAATTCGGCAAGGGCAAGGTTTGGTACATAGGCTGCGATCTGGAAGATGACGCGCTGTATAAGCTCGTAAAGCGCATATCGGATGATGCAGGAGCGGAGTACATTCCGCATCCTGTGGGAACGGAAGCGGTAAAGCGTATATCGGACGGAAAGGAATACACGATCCTGCTCAATTACACCGATACGCCGCAGACAGTATCGTGCGGCGGAGCAGATGTTACGCTTGTGGCTTACGGTATAGAAATCGTTATGAAAGGAATATTATGAAACTCTCACTAAACGGAATATCAGAAAGAGAACAATGGCAGAAAAACGGCATAAAGCTGCCGGAGTTTAATATAGCAAAGGTCAGGGAGGAAACGGAGAAAGCGCCCGAATGGGTGCATTTCGGCGCAGGTAACATATTCAGGGGCTTTATCGGCTCGATCGCGCAGTCGCTCCTTAATTCGGGCGATATGAAAACGGGCATTGTAGCTGTTGAGAGCTTCGACTTTGACATAATCGATAAGATATACGCGCCGTTTGATAATCTTACGCTGAATGTGGTCATGAGTAAGGATGCCGTCGACGCAGAGGTGCTTGCAGGCATTGCGACGGGAATAAAATCGACCGATTATGATAAGCTGTATGAGATCGCGGAAAATCCGTCGCTTAAAATGATAAGCTTTACCATTACCGAGAAGGGCTACGCCGTAAAGCTGCCCGACGGCAGCTTTATGGGGATCGTCGAAAGTGATATTAACGGCGGTCCGGACAAGCCCAAGCACACCATGAGCATAATAGGTGCGATGCTCT
>CAJONM010000112.1 GCA_905235885.1 uncultured Clostridia bacterium | reverse complement strand
GCGAGGCGCGTGTTTGTTCACGGCGCGGTCATGAACGCGATCCTTGATGTTCTGTGGTGGTTCGTTTCGGTAACGGCTTTTTTATGGTGCATATGGGAGACGGTGGCGATGCGGCTCCGATTTTTTGAGGCGTTTGCCATGCTCGTAGGCGCGGCGGCGTATCATTTTACGGTGTCGGGGCTTGTTCGGAGCGCGTTTTGCCGATTATTTGAAATATTTTTAAAAATATTTCGATTTATTTTAAAAATACTCTTGACACCGGCGCGTTTTTTGGATAAAATTTTAAGTAGGAAAAGATCAGGAAGGAAAAAAAGCTTATGAGAGAGCTCGGAAAGATCATTATAAGATTTTATCGCGCACACAGCCGCGCTATAATAATATGGTGCGTGGCGCTCGCCGCAGGCGGTATGATATTCAAGGGCATTATGCAGCGCCCACAGATAACGCGTAACCGCGTTGAAACGGCGAAGCTGGAGGAAAAGGCGGAGGAAGAGCGCAACCGTCAGGCGGAGATAGACGATTTGAAAACGAAAGTAAATACCGATGAATACATAACGCGTATTGCCTCTGAAAAGCTCGGACTGGTTAAAAGCAATGCCAAGATATTCAAGGATGTCTCGGGTGAGGATTGACGGAGGTAATTTTTAAATGGCTGTGGTAGGCGATATAGTCAACGGAGTGGTGCTGAGCGTTATGCCGTACGGCGTGTTCATAGGCTGGGACGGCGGCATGTCGGGATTTGTGCATATTTCGGAGCTGTCGGGCGAATATGTCAGGGACATAACCGAATTTATAAAAAAAGGCGATAATGTACGGGCAAAGCTGATCGATATAGATGAAAACGGAAAAATGAAGCTGTCGATCAAGCAGGCGACACCATCCAAACCGAAGGAGAGAAAGCCGCGCCCGACTCCCGTTGCGGCGCGTCCTGATGATTATTACTGGTCGTCACGCGCGGACGAGGATCTGTCGTTTGAGGACAAGCTTTCCAGATTTAAGCACGAGAGTGAGGAAAAAATACGCGATACGAAGCGGCGCATGGCAAGCAAAAGATCGGGAGGCTATTCGCGAAAAGGCAATTATTAATATACGGCGGATAGAATCGCAGGATTTTATCCGCATTTTTGCAAATACGAAAAGAGTGATTATTTGAATTATAAGCGGAATAAAACGGATATACTAAAGGACAGGCTCATACCTGCCATCGGCGCGATAATCGTTTTTATAGTAAGCTTTTCCGTGTTGTATCTGGGCGACAATGTAGGGCTTAGCGACAACGGCGATTTCAGACGCGTCCTTATAACCAACAATATATCATATGCCGATGATACGGACTATTATTATCTGTTCAAGCAGGACTATGTAATGGAGCTTGAAAACGATGATACCGTATTTGCCGCGATGCGCTCGGCATGGCAGACGAATGCCAAGGAGGACATATATTCCTCGCCTCATTTTTTGGTTATCAAAATATCCAAGGAGCTCAATGTCATAGCCAATGCTCTGCATCACAGACCGTTTACCCATTACAACATAGCATATATGGCGGTATTGTATATATTTATGCTGTCTGTCGCCGCGTGGGCGGTTTTTGCCTTTGTTGCGGATATGCGGCTCAGGATAAAGACAGCGGTATTCGTTATGTTCATATTCATTTTCTGTGACGCGGGCTATCTTCTGTATTTTAATTCGTTCTACGGCGAGCCTCTGCAATATACGGCGCTTCTGATGCTCGTGGCGTTCGGGATGCTGATATACAAGCGTCCGAGCGTGCCCAAAGCGATAGGCTTTTTCGTTTCGCTCTATTTCTTTGCCGGCGCAAAGCTGGCAAATATCCCGTACTCGCTCATAGTGGCGGTGCTTGGGATATTGATAGCGATAATGAGAAAGGACAGGCTGTTTAAGATAGGAGTAGATGTTTCCGCACTGGTGTGCATCGTCGCGATATGCGGACTGTACACATCCATACCCGATTGGATGAACCGCGACACGACCTATCAGGCGGTATTTTTCGGCATAACAAAGAACAGCGCGACGCCGGAGAGGGATCTTAGCGAGCTGGGTGTTGACGAAAAATATGCGGTGCTTGCCGGAACGCACGCATATATGGACGAGGATGAATATCCTATAGATATAAGCAGCAGTGAATTTGAACGCGATTTTTATGATAAGGTGGATAAAAAGGACATTGCCGTATTTTATATGAGACACCCGATCCGGCTTGTTTCGGAGCTGTGTACGGCAATAGAAAATTCGGCGTACATCCGTCCGCCGGTGGTGGGCAATTCCGCGACGGTACCAATGGAGCTGACAAATAAATTCAGCCTTTGGTCAAGGCTGCGCGTTGCTCTGCCGTTTTTGTATGCGCCATGGGTGATATTTATGGTGTTTGCGGCTGTGACGGGATATATGATATTTATGGATGTATTCTATATACATAACCACAAAATAGAAACGCCACAAAGACGATATATGATATGCGCGCTGAACATATTGATACTGGGCTTGTGGATAAATCTCATACTGCCGATACTTTGTAACGGCGAGGGAGACATAGCAAAGCATATGTTCCTGTTTACCAACTGTATAGACATACTGTTTGTCGTGTGCATTCTGGGCATAATAACTGTGCCGCCCAAGAATATAGTCCGATCGGCGGTCGCAGTGGCTGTGCTGACGGGAATATTTTACATACATATGCCGCGGCGGACGGTCAAATTCGGAACGCTTAACGGCAATCGGATAGAATGGAGCGTACAGGAGCGATACAGCGACGGATCGATGCTTTTGGTGACAAAAAATTGTATAGGATATATGCCGTTTGATGCGTCCTCAAACGATTGGGAAACGAGCGAGCTTCGCGCGTGGCTGGGCGGCGATTTCCTTGAGGAGTTTTCAGAGCAGGAGCTTGAAAGGATACAGGAATGCGTTAATTATGTTCCGCTTACATACAGTGCGCGTGACCGCGCCGAAAGCGGCGACCATGCCCATTATTGGAACTTCACGCGTGAGCTTGTAAACGATATGGGCGATGCGGCATACCGCCGGAGCGTAAAGGACAGGGTGTATATCCCCACGCTTGAAATGATGGAGGATATAGACCACGCCGGATCGTACTGGATATTGTGTCCTTATACGAGCAACGAATATATGAACAGATTTATGAACTACGACGGATTTATACTGCATACCGATTGCTCGGCGGAAAAGGGCGTTCGGGCGGTATTGAAGATAAAATGAGTGATAGACTATGGAAACGAGATTATTAAATACAGACGACAGCTCAATAGCGGCGGCGGGCGCGATACTGCGCGGCGGCGGACTTGTCGCGTTCCCGACCGAAACGGTATACGGGCTTGGCGCGAACGCCTCTGACGGTTGCGCGGTAAAGTCGATATACGCCGCAAAGGGCAGACCGTCGGACAATCCCCTTATAGTCCATATCGCCGATACAGACGCGATAGAGGAGCTGGCAAGGGATATATCCGATACCGCCCGCGCGCTTATAGCCGCGTTTATGCCGGGCGCATTTACGATCATACTAAAAAGAAGCGGTGCGGTGCCGGACGCTGTTACCGCCGGCATGGATACCGTTGCGATAAGATTTCCCGATAACGATACTGCGCAGCGGCTCATTGCCGCAGCAGGCGTACCCATAGCCGCGCCGAGCGCAAATCTGTCGGGAAAGCCGAGTCCGACGACGGCGGCACATGTCATAGACGATATGTCCGGCAGGATAGATGCGATAATATGCGGTGAGGACTGCAAGGTGGGCGTTGAGTCCACGATAGTGGACGCGTCGGGGGAAACGCCTGTTATACTTCGTCCGGGCGGCGTGACATACGATATGATAAAAGCCGTTGCGGAAAATGCGGTAATAGACG
>CAJONM010000111.1 GCA_905235885.1 uncultured Clostridia bacterium | reverse complement strand
TATCTGTCGGCACCGTCTTGTCCTTAACCGTCGGGATCGGCTTTTTCTCCTGTACCAGGAGCCGCATCCTTGCTCCCTCGTCATACAGCCATGCCCAGCTTATGCCCTCCGTTCCGAAAACGACCGCGTTTTTTATATCGCCAAGGTCTGCCATATCGCGTTTTTTCGCGCCCGTATATACTCCTTTTTGTCGCAGTATCTCGGCTATATGATCGGTGTCGGCGCTGTATGCGCCGTCTATCTCCACACATAATATATATTGCGGCAGCATAAGGAAAAATATACATACCGCCGCGCCGGCAGCCACAAACCCGATCCTTCGCCTGTATCGGCTTATGACCTCAGCCGCGCCGCACCGCTCCGCAATCCTGACGCGAACACCGCACCGCCGCGCCGGCTCTCGCATAAGAACAAAGCTTTCCTTATCTGTCTTGAACCGTATCGCGCCGCCGCATGGGACAGCGTCATATATGAGCAGGAAGCTGCTTATGCACATATTTATGAACCGTTCTTTATTTTTGCCTGTTATTTCTATTATAACATATCCTTTGAGAAATTTAAAGAATTTTTTTAACATTTTTCCGATTTCTCCCCAATTTTTCGTATTCTATCATTTCAAATTCACCGTTTATGACAAAGCTGTCGTGACGAATGACAATGATTCTCAGTCCGGAGCCGGATATATGTATGATCCCGTCCCTGCTTTTTATCCGGATATGCGTGTCTTGGTACTCGGCAAGTCCCTTATGATTTTCCACATAGATCTCCTTATCTCCGCATACCGAAATTCGCGGCAGATCCATCGCGACATCCTTCGGTATACGCATCGTATCCGCAATAAACTCCGAAAATCGTCTCATACGCACCCTCCCCGTAATACAATATATTCATTACCGACGCGATTAATAATTAAAATTAAACGCGTCATAATCGGGATATATCCGTCATATCCTGTTGTGGTGACCTATTATGAAAAAAACAATATTTTATTGTGCCGTTATCGCGACGATAATATTTATGCTCATATATTCAAAGCAGGTGATCCGCTACTCAAAGGAAGCGATGGATATGTGCTATGAGCTTATCATTCCCACGCTCCTGCCGTTTTTCGTATGCTCCGGGCTTCTTATATATTCCGGCTTCGGCTCGATCCTGGCGCGTGCCGCCGGCGGAATAATGCGTCCGCTTTTTAATGTCGCCCCGTCGGGGGCGGCGGCATTTGTGCTGGGCATAATAAGCGGATTTCCGCTCGGCGCGGCAACGGCGGCACAGCTTTACGGCTGCGGCAGCATCTCAAAGTCCGAAGCCGAAAGGCTGCTTGCTTTCTGCAACAATTCTGGGCCGCTTTTCATAATTGGTTCGGTCGGCACCGCGATATACGGCAGACCGATATACGGCGTGCTTTTGTATATAATCCATATTATCGCCTCCATCCTTGCCGGTATGATATTTTCCAGATACGGCTCCGCGCACCATAACGCGCCGCCGATGCGCCTTGATACCGTCGATATGCCGCTTACTGAGGTATTCTCGACCGCGCTCGGCAACGCGTCAAAAAGCATGATCACCGTATGCTTTTCGATCATCTTTTTTTCGTCCCTGTCACGCGCCGCGCTCGATCTTCTGCCGCTCCATCCCATGTTGGACGCGTTAATATCGGGCATTGTCGAATTTTCCACAGGCACTATAAAAACCGCAGCTCTGAGCTACGGTCTGTATGAAAAATTGATATTAACATCTCTTATTGTCGGCTTTTCGGGCATAAGCGTCCATATACAGGTCATGGCGATGACCTCCGGCTACGGGCTGAGCCTGAAGCCGTATATCCTGGGAAAAGCGGCACATGGCGCGATAGCCGCCGCCCTGACTGCTGCCGCCGCGCGGTTTCTGCCGATCTCATCACCGGCGTTTGCAGCTCCGTCCGCGGTCATATCCGCATCGTTTTCCGTTATACCGCTGATGCTTGCCGCTGCCGCCGCGTTTATACTGCTTTGCTATGTGATAACGCTTTTATTGCCTCGCCGGCGGCTATAAGCCCCGCTACGGCAGGCACGAACGCCGTACTGCCGGGTATGTTTCTGCCGTTTATATTTATCGCCTCTTTCGGCTTTATCGGCTGCTCCCTTGAGTATACGACCTTTAGCTTTTCGATGCCGCGCCGCTTCAGCTCATGGCGCATGACCCTCGCAAGCGGACATACCGATGTATTATAAATATCTGTCACCTCAAGCTGTGACGCATCAAGTTTGTTTCCTGTCCCCATACAGCTTATCATAGGCACGCCGGCTGCCGCCGCACGCGTTATAAGCTCTATTTTTGCTGTCACCGTATCAATAGCGTCTATTATAAAGTCATATACGGACAGATCATAGCTGTCTGCCGTATCGGGCATATAAAAGCAATTATGCGTATTTACCGTCACCGACGGATCTATCTCTGCGGCACGCTCCGCCATTACCTCCACCTTCGCCCTGCCTATCGTCTTGTGCGTTGCGATCAGTTGGCGGTTTATGTTTGAAACGGATACAACATCATTATCAAATATGTCTATCGTGCCCACTCTGGCGCGGATAAGCGCATCCGCGGCATATCCGCCTACGCCGCCTATCCCGAACACTGCAACTCTTCGATCATGCATCGCGATCCCCCCTTGCCTTTCCGATTTTATCACAAACAGCGCCGCCGGTCAATATATTTTTACCAAATCGCTTGACAAATCGTTAAAATGCTGATATAATCTATTGGTGTTCACAAACGGGCTGGTGTAGCACAGAGGTAGTGCACTTCATTGGTAATGAAGAGGTCGGCAGTTCAATTCTGCTCACCAGCTCCATGTGAAATGCGGATGTGGCGGAATAGGCAGACGCGCCAGATTCAGGTTCTGGTGGTGAGTAGCCGTGCAGGTTCAAGTCCTGTCATCCGCACCAAGCACCCGGCAGAAATTCTGCCGGGTTTGTTGTTATTCAGAAAAGGTGGTCAAATGAAACGAAAGATACGAAAGAACTGCGATACGCTTGCCTCACTTGGGATAGGCGTCTACCTGTTAGGTGTGTGGAGCGTTTTTAAAACAACACTGTATTATACGCTTAATTTT